>CAMVIL010000037.1 GCA_947167535.1 uncultured Ruminococcus sp.
ATGCTGGGCTATCGGGATAACTACCGCCTGAACGGGAGCTACCGCCGGCGGGAGCACGAGTCCGTTGTCGTCGCCGTGGATCATGATGACCGCGCCGATGAGACGGGTGGTAACGCCCCAGCTCGTCTGGTGGGGATAAGTTCTCTTGTTGTCCTTGTCGGTGAACTGTATGTCGAAGGCCTTCGCGAAGCCGTCTCCGAAATAGTGGGAGGTTCCGGCCTGAAGAGCCTTTCCGTCGTGCATGAGAGCCTCGATAGCGTAGGTGGAAACGGCGCCGGCGAACTTGTCGCTCTCGGTCTTTTTACCCTTTACTACGGGCATAGCGAGATCCTTTTCGCAGAAGTCGGCGTAGACGTTGAGCATACGCTCGGTCTCCTCGATAGCCTCCTCGGCGGTGGCGTGGATAGTGTGGCCCTCCTGCCAGAGAAACTCTCTCGAGCGGAGGAAGGGACGGGTGGTCTTTTCCCAGCGAACGACGCTTACCCATTGGTTATAGAGCTTGGGCAGGTCGCGGTAGGAGTGGACGATGTTGGAGTAATGCTCGCAGAAGAGCGTCTCGGAGGTCGGACGCACGCAGAGCCTGTCCTCGAGCTTTTCGTTTCCGCCGTGAGTTACCCACGCTACCTCGGGAGCAAAGCCCTCGACATGGTCCTTCTCCTTCTGAAGAAGGCTCTCGGGAATGAACATAGGCATACAAACATTCTCGTGACCCAGCGCCTTGAAGCGGCTGTCCAGATCCTTCTGGATATTCTCCCAGATAGCGTAGCCGTAGGGACGAATTACCATACAGCCCTTGACGCTGGTATACTCGACCAACTCTGCCTTCTTGCAGATGTCGGTATACCACTTTGCGAAATCCTCATCCATTGAGGTTATAGCCTCAACCATTTTTTTCTTTGCCATGTTTAAAATCAACTCCGTAAATATCTTTATTGTAAATTTTGTAATTCAGGTCGGGTCCCTTGACAGTCGGGGCGTTCGGGTCTGCTTCGTCCTGCGTAGGTCGCGGAGGGCGGTGCTTGTCTATCTGCTTCGCAAGATAAGGCGTGACGACACAGCAGAGCATTATCACCGCCATAAGTCCGAGGGACATTCCCATGACCTTCAGCAGAAGATGTACCAGCTCGGTGTTATGCATCACATCACCTCCGTGTTTTCGCGCAGATGCCGCCGTTACGGCACACTTATTATTGTACCACACTTTATACACCTTTTCAAGACCTCGCAGGTAGTTTTTTCATTTTATTCAAATTCGCCCGACGGGACGGCAGGGGATGTGGCAAAACATGGTTGTACATACTGCACAAAAAAGTTTCCGCCTGATATTCTGTTGTGACGAAAATCTGCGGCTGTTTAAATGATTTCATTGCTTTTTTTTAACCCATATGGTACAATAACTATGTGTGGATCTATGACACTAAGGCAAAGGCGGTGAACTGCATGGCGGAAAAGACGATAGGCATTTTTATACCGAAAGTACACAAGAGCGGACGGCATGACTATCTGTATCAGCTCTCCCAGTATGCCCGTGAGGCTGGCTACAAGACCATGTGCTTCACCTCGTATTCCGACCTTTACCACGGCGACAATTTTGACATGGGACAGAGGAGCATTTTCTATCTGGCGAAGAACGTCAGGTTCTCTGCCATGCTGGTATACAATGAGCTTTTCAAGGACGAAGAGGTAAACGATATGCTGATATCCCGCGGCCGCGAGCTGGGGATACCTGTGTTCACCGTCGACCGCAAGACCGACGGCGCATACCTCGTCAGCTACGATTACGGCAGCTCCTTCGGGAAGATGGTAGACCACGTTATCGAGCGTCACCGCTGCAAGAATATCTACCTCATGAGCGGTCACCGCGGGAATCCCTATTCCGATATCCGCGAGCAGGCCTTCAGGGAGTCTCTCGAAAGGCACGGCATGACCTTTGACGAGTCGAAGGTTTACTACGGTGAGTTCTGGGAATACCCGACGACAGTCTCTACCAGAAAAATACTCGAGGACTGCGGCAGAAAGCTTCCGGACGCGATTGTCTGCGCCAACGATGTGATGGCGATAGCCGTCTGCAACGAGCTGGAGCGGAACGATATCAAGGTGCCCTATGATGTCATCGTGACCGGCTTTGACGGCATCGACCGTTCGCGGACATTCTTCCCCACCATCTCCACCGCGCGCCCTGATTATGAGGCTTCGGCACGGTTCGTGATGGATACTATCCTCGCCGTAGACGGCGGCGCTCCCATGGAGCCCTGCGAGAGAACGTTCGGCTTCAAGCTGAGCGAAGGACAGTCCTGCGGCTGCGAGAGGATAATGGGCAGCTCGGCGGGACTCAGTAACTCCGCACTTTACGATCAGATGCTGCGGCAGCAGTCATACACCGGTGTTAACGACCGCATGGTTCTGCGAAATAACGACGGCAGAGATATCATCAGTGTCCTCGAATCGATAAAGAAATACTTCTGCGATGTGCTCTACGCAGGCATCGAGCTTTACCTCGATCCGAGATACTTCGGCGATCCGAAGGATCAGAACTGTCCCCGCGTGCTGGCGGCACATCTTTCCCCCGAGCCGGCGCCCGACAAGAATCCCGATGATTACAGCGTGCCCTTCATCCCCGTCTCCGAAGACCATATCTGCTCCGAGGATATCCTGAACAACACCGGCAGTGTTCTGTTTGCACCTGTGCACTGTCAGGAAAAGATATACGGCTACGTTGTGATGGAATACCGCCTCAACGACATTGTGGGCGGCGAGAGGGTGTATGATTTTGTCACCCATCTGAACTTCCTGTTCTCGTCGATAGAGAACATCGCGAAGCTGCACGAGGTCATCGAACAGCTCAATTCCCTGTACGTGCGCGATCAGCTGACCGAGCTTCTCAACCGCCACGGCTTTTACCGCGAGCTGAAAACGCTGGTCTCCCGTGCGAAGAAGATGGGCATGAGTATGACCTTCATCTCCGCCGATCTGGACGGACTGAAGTACATCAACGATAACTACGGCCACAACGAAGGCGATTTTGCCATCGTGAGCATTGCCGATCTGCTGGTGGATGTAGCTGGTCTGGGGAGCGTATGTGCGAGGTTCGGCGGCGACGAGTATCTGGCGGCGTGCATAACAGATGCTACACCCGAGGCTCTTTCGGAGCAGTTCAAGGTAAAGCTTGCCGAGATAAACGCTGCGGCGGGCAAGCCGTACCCCATCAATGCGAGCTTTGGCATCGAGGTGGCGGCTGCCGAGGAAGCCGACGAGAATATCGAGGAGATAATCCGCCGTGCCGACAATAAGATGTTTGTCCAGAAGCGAAACAGCAAGTATTCAAGAGATATGAAGAAAGCGATCCTGAACGATATATAACACAAAAAGCCCCCAAAAAACCGGGGGCTTTAATTATCGGAAAATGTAGAGTCATTATTATTATATGACCACGCAATGGGCCGCAAAACAAAAGAGCCGCAGCATCGTGTGCCGCGGCTCGAAATGTCTGTAAAGCTTTGCGAGTCTCCGCACAGCGGAGCGAATTCGCGTAAAAAGAAGAAATTACTTGAGCTCTACGGTAGCGCCAGCCTCTTCGAGCTGAGCCTTGAGTTCCTCAGCCTCAGCCTTGGAAACGCCTTCCTTGATAGCCTTAGGAGCTTCCTCAACGAGAGCCTTAGCCTCCTTGAGTCCCAGACCGGTAACAGCCTTAACAACCTTGATAACGTTCATCTTAGCGTCGCCGAAGGAAGCGAGGATTACGTCAAACTCAGTCTTCTCCTCAGCAGCACCGCCGGCAGCAGCGCCAGCAGCAGGACCAGCAGCGATTGCAGCGGTAACGCCGAACTCCTCCTGGATAGCGTCAACGAGCTCGGAAAGCTCGAGTACGGACATAGTCTTGATCTCTTCAATCAGATTTGTGATCTTTTCAGATGCCATGATGATTAACTCCTTTTCAAATATAGTTTGTAGTTATGCAGCCTTTATGCTGCGGTTTGTGAAGCCAGCTCTATTATGCTGCTTCCTCGCTCTTTTTGTCTGCAACTGCCTTGAGAGTAGCTGCCAGCTTGGTGAGAGGACCCTGCAGGGAACCAACCAGCTGTGCAAGAAGGGTCTCCTTGCCGGGGATCTTGGACAGTGCAACAACGCCTGCCTGATCGTAAACGGTGGTGCCGATGAAACCTGCCTTCAGGTTGAACTTCTCATCCTTGAACTCCTCAGCGTACTTGCCCAGCAGTCTTGCGGGAGCAGTCTCATCGTCGTTGGAGAGAGCCAGAGCAGTAGCACCGTTCAGAACGTCGTCAAGACCTTCGATACCAGCCTCCTTGAATGCGAGACGGAGCATTGTGTTCTTCTCAACGAAGTAATGCACGTTGTTCTCACGCATATCGCGGCGGAGCTTGGTGTCTTCCTCAACGGTAACGCCCTGATAGTCAACGAGAGCACCGGACTTTGCGCTCTTGATGAGCTCAGCCAGCTCGGAAACTCTCTGCTTCTTGGTTGCTAAAACCTTTTCACTTGCCATTTTGTTTTTCACCTCTTTGGATACAAGATAGCAAACGCAATAAAGAAAGCCTCTTTTCGTGCGTGACAAAAAGAGGCGTAATTCAGCGAGTCTTTAAGTATTGCTGCAATCCTCGGCAGGTCTTACCTTTGTGCCTGCTGTCTTTAGATCACGAATGCCTTAATATTATAACACAAGCCCCGCGCGGTGTCAAGGGATTTGCGGCGGAAACCTGTAAACTTTCTGTTAAAACCCTGATTCTTTCAGCTCCCTGACCAGCTGTACGTAGTACTCCCGCACATCGAAGCCGTCGATGTTCTCGCGGAAGAGGTCTATCATGTCGCCGTGGGAGATACCGCGCTTTCTGGTGTCGGGCACCATGCTCGTCCGCTCGCCTCTCAGCGCCGACTCGACGGATACCAGTCCGTCGTTGCCCAGCTTGGTGTAGGGCTTGTTGAGGAAGTAGCCGAGATTCAGCGGGAATCCCGCCGCGCGGCTGGTGACCATCCGCGACATCACGCTGTGGTAGCGCACGCTCGGTGAGTCGGGGACTTCCTTTTCAAAGCGCTCGCCCGCCGCCTTGGTGAGCTCGCCTACTCCCAGCAGAAAGTGCGGGTCGCGGTCGCCGAGCCTGCTGAACAGACGGTTGTACTTTCGGTCGCAGAAATCCTTGAGGCTCTGGGGAGCCTTGTCAAGCACTCCGTCCACCCACTCGCAGCCGAAGTGGGGCGTGTTTATGGTGGTGAGCGTCGCTACGTATCTGTCCATGCCAAGCTTTGAGATGGCGTAACGGCTGTCGAGACCGCCCTTCGAGTGGGCGATGATGTTCACCTTTTCCGCTCCCGTCTCGGCGATGATGGACTTTATCTGCTCGGCTATCTCGCCCGCCGATACGGAAACGAGGTTTGCCGACTGCTGCTTGCCGTAGAAGACAGTGGCGCCGTTGCGGATAAGCTCGGCGGGGACGCGTCCCCAGTAGTTGAAATACTGCCAGTCGCGGAAGAATATGCCGTGTACCATCAGTATCGGGTAGCGGGTGCGGCAGACCTGACTCTCGACTCTCAGTCCGTCAAGCTCGTGCTTTGCCTGCTCGAAGCGGTACTCGCTCCGTGCCGTGCGGTAGAAGCTTTTCAGCACAAGGCTGTTGACTATCGGGATGTACCATGTGAAGAACAGAAGTACCCACTGTGTCGGCTTCGCCTGCCTCGAGGACACCGCTATTCGCAGTATTCCGTTCAGGTTCATCACGAAAATCAGCAGGTATGCGACGACGATGTTAACTATCAGCCGCACAGGGGTCAGTGCTCCCGTCGCAAGGAATGCGACGATGGGCACAAGCTCCAGCCAGAGCAGAGCGCGTCCGTAGCCCAGTATGCAGGCGCCGTTTGACAGCCGCCCCAGCTTTTCGGTGCTCTTTGCCGAGATGTCCTGCTTCTGCGGGAAGGCGGTGAACACTATGAAATGCAGCGCCGCCGCGATAATGCACAGCACCTTCAGCGGTACCGACACACCAGCCGCGACAGACCACAGTCCGACGCAGTTGAACAGTATCAGCAACAGAATACAGCGTGTCAGCTGACCTGCCTTTTTCATAAGATATCCACCTCGCAAGCTTAAAGAGTACCCCTCTTTTGCACGCGGCAGCAGAGGGGCCTTGAATATCAGTCTACGCTCCAGCCGAACTTAGCGCCCGCCAGTACGTGGAAGTGTATGTGGAACACGGTCTGTCCCGCGTTCTCGCCGCAGTTGGAGATGACGCGGAAGCCGTCCTTGAACTCCTCGTGCTCGGCAGCCAGCTTTGCTATCACCTCGTAGATGTGGGAGATGACTGCGCTGTTGTCAGCGGTGACATCGGTGATCTTTGCGATGTGCTCCTTGGGGATCACCAGCCAGTGTATCGGAGCTATCGGGTTGATGTCGGCGAAGACGAACACCTTTTCGTCTTCGTATATCTTGGTCGAGGGTATCTCCCCCGCGATTATTTTACAGAATAAGCAATCGTTCATTGTGATGACCTCCTGTTTACTTGATAAAGCCTGCGAGTATCTCAGCGGTCTTGCCAAGAGCCTCGTCTATCTTGGAAACGTCGCCGACGCCCGCCATAGCCTGATCGGGTCTGCCGCCGCCCTTGCCGCCTGTCAGAGCAGCTATCTCCTTGACCAGCTTGCCTGCGTGTACGCCCTTTGCAGCCGCAGCCATGGAGCAGGTGCAGAGCAGCTTGGGCTTTTCATCGGCAGTGCCTGCCAGCGCCAGAACGAAGGGCTCTTCCATGCTCTTTACGCTCTCGGCGAAGCTCTCGTACATATCAGAGCCTACGCTGTCGAGCTTTACTGCTGTGAGCTTCACGCCGTTTACGTCAACAGCCGAAGAAACAACGCTTCCGAACATTGCGCCCGCGATCTTGCCCTTGAGGGAGTCAACGGTGCGGCCGAGCTCCTTGTTTTCTTCCAGTACAGCGTTGATCCTGTCGGTGATGAGGGCGGGATCGTTGACCTTCAGCGCCTTCTGAGCCGAAGTGATGCGGTCTTCCATCTCGCTGATAAGACCCAGCACGTTTGTGCCTGTTACAGCCTCGATACGTCTTACGCCGCTTGCAACGGAGCTCTCGGAGAGTATCCTGAACAGACCTGCCTGAGAGGTGTTGGTGAGGTGTGTACCGCCGCAGAATTCAATGGAGAAGTCGCCTACCGATACTACGCGGACGGTCTCGCCGTACTTCTCGCCGAACAGCGCCATAGCGCCCAGCTTTTCGGCCTCTGCGATGGGCAGTACCTGAGTGGTGACGTCTATGCAGTCCATTATCTTTTCATTTACAAGCTCCTCGATCTTCTGGAGCTGTTCGGGAGTGATAGCCTCGAAGTGGGAGAAGTCAAAACGTACTCTGTGAGCGTCTACCAGCTGACCCTTCTGATGAACGTGGTCGCCGAGAACTTCGCGGAGTGCCGCCTGAAGCAGGTGAGCTGTGGTGTGGTTGCGGGCGATGGACTTTCTTCTCTTGGCGTCAACTTCAAAGTGAGCCGCCTGTCCCTGCTCGATGCAGCCCTCGACTACCTTTACGGTGTGAGCTATCTTGCCTGCAACAGCCTTCTGGGTGTCGGTGACCTCTGCCTTACCGGTATCGGTCACGATAACGCCTGTGTCGCCTACCTGTCCGCCGCTCTCGGCGTAGAAGGGAGTAGCAGCAGAAACGATGTATGCGGTCTGACCCGCTTCTGCGCGGGTGATAAGCTCGTCGTCGGTGGCGAGGTAATCTATCTTTCCGTCGGATACAAGAGTCTCATAGCCTAAGAATTCGCTCTGGAATTCCTTGTCTATGCGGTGGAACACAGTCTCGTCAGCGCCCATGTACTTGGAGCCGCCGCGTGCCTCACGGGCGGTGGTGCGCTGCACTTCCATGCACTTTTCGTAGCCTTCCTCGTCGGCGGTGAGACCCTTCTCCTCGAGTATCTCGCGGGTGAGGTCAAGCGGGAAGCCGTAGGTGTCGGAGAGCTTGAAGCAGTCCTCACCCGAAAGGACGGTCTTGCCGTTTGCCTGCATATCTGCGATAAGGTCTTCAAGAAGCTTCATGCCGCGGTCGATGGTGCGGTTGAAGTTCATCTCCTCGTTGGAGAGGACCTTTACGATGTAATCATACTTCTCCTCAAGCTCGTTGTACTCGCACTTGTTGCAGTCAACGACGGTCTTGACGAGGTCTTTAAGGAACATACCCTCGATGCCCAGCAGCTTGCCGTGACGGACAGCTCTTCTTACCAGTCGGCGCATAACGTAGCCTGCGCCCTCGTTGGAAGGAAGCACGCCGTCGGAAGCCAAGAATGTTACCGCGCGGATGTGGTCGGTGATAACGCGGACGGAAACGTCCTTCTTGTACTCCTCGCCGTAGGTGCAGCCTGCGATCTTGCAGATGTGGTCGCGGATAGCCTTTACGGTGTCAACGTCGAAGATGGAGTTTACGTCCTGCATGAGAGCTGCAAGTCTTTCGAGACCCATGCCGGTGTCTATGTTCTTCTGAGCGAGAGGAGTGTAGGTGCCGTCCTCGTGGCGCTCGAACTGGGTGAATACCAGGTTCCAGAACTCC
>CAMVIL010000038.1 GCA_947167535.1 uncultured Ruminococcus sp.
AGCAGTACTGTCGCCAGCAGGGAAGTCCCGCCGTAGCTTACGTATGTCTTCATCAGCCTCGTGAGCTTGCTTTTTATGTCGTTCTCGCGGCTCTTGAAGACGAACTTGTCGTTCCAGAAGAATGCGTTGGCAATGCTGATGATCATTCCCAGAATGCTCCCCAGCATATACAGATCTTCGTTTATCCAAAGCACGAAGTAGTAGATCGCCCACGAGACTAACGTGTTTGAAACTCCCACAAGTCCGAACTTTATAAACTGCAGTATCAGTTTCTTTCGCTCCTCGGCAGTCTCCGCCCCGAGCTTTCCGAATACCCCGTCGATAAGCTTTTTCATGTTGTATCCCCCAGATAGTGTCTTTTCCTCAGCTATTATAACACGTATTGCCGCTGTTTGTCAAGCTGTGACAGACCTCCTGGCATATAAAAAGGAGGCAGATATCTCAGAGGGGAGGTTGAGGTATCTGCCTGTAATGCTGATCGTTGGATGTATCTTTCTGTATATCACTCAGCGGCGGTGAATCTCGCCCACTGATACTCTGCGGTCAGAGGAACATTTCCGTCAAACTTGCCGAGCCAGCCGTCAACGCCCTTGCCGTTCCAGACGTTCATCATAAGCTTCCCGGGGGTAGAGGGAAGGTTTTCCTCTGCGGTGTAGACCGCCACGCCGTCAACATACCATGTTATGCTGTCTTCTTTCCACTCGAATCCGTAGGTGTGGAAATCTTCGGAAGCGTCGAATCCCAGATCGTACAGATATTCGTGGTTGCCCTGACCGCCTGTGTAGTAGTTGAACTGCACCTTAGTGGTGTCCTTGCCGAGAAACTCGATGTCTATCTCGTCCCAGGGATTGCCGTCGGTGGGGCCTGTGTAGGTAAAGAAGGATGAAACCACGCCGATGTTGGTGATAGGCTTCATGCTTACCTCGTAGAGTCCGTAGCCGTAGAAATCCTTGGTGCGGTATTCGGCGGCGTTGTACTCGTCGGGAATTATCGAATCAATGGTGAGCTTCATCACGCCGTCCTCAAATGCGGTGTTGCCCTTTTTCCAGCTGCAGTTGAACGGCGAACCGTTTGACCAGCCGTCGGAGCACATGAACTTGTCCGACTCGCCCTTTGAAAAATCAGCCAGCAGGGTGTAAGGGGAGTCCTCTTCGGCGGGTTCTTCTGCCTCAGCCGCCGAAGTCCCGGCTGCAGGAGCTTCCGTCTCCTTGGCAGAGCTGCTGTCCTTCTCAGAAGCACCGCAGCCAGCAGCGGTAAGTGCCATGATAAGTGTAAGTGCAAATGCCAGATATCTCTTCATAATATACCTCCAATTTATTCGCAGCGATCATTCCGTCTGTTTCTTCCTGTTGAACAAATTATACTACAAAGGTGCAGAAAATTATATCGCAAAATAAATATAAATATCACGCTTTTAAACCAATCTGCTCCCGACCTGAAGCAAAGCGGGACGGTACAACATTGCTGTGTACCGCCCCACTTAAGGTTGGAATAAATTGAAGGCTTAATTACTGATCTATTTTGCTCTGAGCTTCATCGATAAGGAAGGTTATGGCAGCCTTGTTCTCCTGAACAGTCTGTGCCCAGGTCTTGGTAGCTGCGGGATTCATAGCGTTCTTAATAACGCCGTCGGTGATGCTGGACATATCAGAGGATACGCCCTGAGCAAATTCAAATACAGGATGCTCTGCAGCCCTGGCATAGATCTCTTCACGCATTTCCATCATCTCGTCGGTCCAGCCGTAGTCGTTCTGGAACTGGTCCATAGTGATCTGATGAGCAGCGGGGTCGATCTCTGCATAGCGTGTGCAATCGAGCCATGCACCTACTCCTTCGGGGTTCTTTGCACCCTTGCAGATGCAGAAGCCGTGAACACGCGAGGGTACATACATATTATCTGTATCAGCAGCACAGGGAACAGGTACGAACATTACTTCGCCTGCGGAAAGGTCGCCGTAAGGCTCTGTAACGGAGGGAGCGTCCTCGATAGCCCACAGACCGATCGGGTAGAACAGTGTCAGACCCGAAGCGATACCGGTACCGAATACATCTCCGCGCACCTTCCAGTCGTGCTCATGCTTGGGATATACAACGTTGTTCTTCTGAAGATCGTACATCATGTTCTGAGCCTTTTCAAGCTCGGGAGCGTCGATGTTGCTGACGATCTTACCGTCTACCATGTCGATAAGCGGAAGTCCGGAAGACTCGGTCAGTGCATTTTCATAATACCAGCCGTCAAGCGCATACTTATCAGCATCTGCGTCTGTAAAGTCCTTGCACATTTCGCAGAAGGTATCCCAGTTCCACTCGCCCTTCTTATAAAGCTCAGCGGGGTCGTCCATACCGTTGTCTGCGATAACGTTGGTGTTGTATATCCAGATATAGCTGGGGTCAACACGCGAAACAGCAACATAATGTCCGCCGTTGTAAACGAACTTCTCGCTTGCTGTCTTTGTGTCTGCCCAAAGATCGCTGTTAAGATCAACAAAATCATCAATAGGCTGTATCATACCTTTGATAGCGCCCTTGGGGAAGTAATCCATGTCATCAGCAGGGATAAAGTCGGGCGAATCATTTGCCATGATGCGAGCGGCAAGATCGTCGAATTTTGTATCCCATGTAGTCTGACTCCACTTTATCACGCCGTTGTACTTGGTCTTGAAGAGAGCCAGATCAACGCCGATATCCTTGTCCGCAGAAGCGGTGGGGTTTATATCCCAGTGGCAGAACCAGTCGATAGTGTTATTCTCAAGCTTTTTATCGCCCATTTCGCCGGCGAGTCTGTCAACTATGTCCTGCTGGCTTTCTTCCAGCTTCTTTTCGGGCATAGAAGAACTGTCGGACTTACCGGAAGACGAGCTGCCGCAAGCAGTAACGCTAAGAGCTGTAAGCAGTGCCAGTACACCTGAAATAATGCGTTTGCTGTTTTTCATGAATATTTCCCCTTCTGAATCAATTCTATAAATGAATTAGTCCTTCTTTTTCTTTGCAACTACGACACCGGCGCCTGCGATAGCAGCGATAGCCAGAGCAACACTCTGAGCTACACCGGTATCAGAGCTTTCGGTAGCGTCAGACTTAGCTTCACCGTCAGCTGCGCTGTCAGCGGTTGCTGCTGCAGTCTTTCCGCTGCCGCCGTTTCCGCCGCCGTTACCGCCGCCGCCGTTGCCCTTAGAGCTGCTGTCGCTCTTGGAGCTGCTGTCGGAACCGGAAGCGTCGCTGTCGGACTTGCTGTCCTTGCTGTCGGTGGTGGATTCATCGGAAGTGCTGTCTTCGGTAGAATCTGTGGTGCTCTCATCAGACTCGGGATCATACTTGCCGAAGTCTATAGTGATGTGAAGAGTACCGCCGGGGAAGCCGTCCTTGTCGGCTGTCCAGTCAGCAACAGCGGGAGTAGCAGAAACGCCGGTATCAGGATCATCAGTGCAGCGGATAACGATACGTCCGTCGTCAGTTGCGGAGCCGTCAGCTTCATGCCAGCGCTCAAGCTCAACAGAACCCTTCAGGTTGTCAAACTGAATAGTTTCACCGTCATCGGTAGTGAACTCAGCAGCTGTGATCTCTACCTCATAAGGGAACGAGTCTACGGGAAGATTGCAGACCATCATACCCATCATGCCAAGACCGGCATTCTTCACATCACCGGTATCGGGGTCAGTAGCTATTGCGAGACCCTTGCTCATTTTGTAGCTCATGTCGAGAACGCCGTTCTCATCGATATTGCCGGCATCGTCCTGGTTCCAGGTAGCCCAATCGCCGTTCATGAAGAAGCCTACTCCGCAGATGGAGTAGTAAGCATCGTTCACGTCTGCGTTCTCCTCATCGGGGTGAACGATGTCGGGAAGCTTTGTAGCCGATGCGCTGATCGCCATGCAGGATGCTGCAAGTGCTGTTGCGGATAATACCGCAAAGATCTTCTTGAGTTTCATAGTAAATTCCTCCAATTTATTATTACCTGAACGACCACGCCTTCCAAAGCGTATGATCGTTCTCTTCCTTCGGGCTTGACGCCCTTTACGTGTTTAATTATAGTACAAAGGTGAAGAAAATTATACAACAAATTAAACATCCATATCAGAACTGTAATTAAAATATTTGTCACGAATTGTACAAATATAATATTTTTGAAATATATGGTTAAATATCAAGTATTGATGTTAAATACGTAATTTTTTTCTGTCGGGAAATGTGCTGCTCTGAGGCAGTTTTCTTGTTCGTTTTGCAGTTTTGATGTTGATTTTTTTGTTTTATTGGTATCTTAGTATTGACATTTATAAAGTATTGTGTTATACTTTTGTTAAGCCTTCATAAAATACTTGTTAAATCGCAGGAGGAATTATTATGGCAATCAATTTTAACGACGAATCGGTATTCAATCTCAAACCCATCGAGCTGGCTTCCGTAAGGGATGAGGTGCAGGCTATGCTGATCGACGGCGAGCAGGCTATCTATGCTTTCAAGACCGTCCGCGACCAGCTTGTGTTCACCAACAAGCGCATCATCGCCATCGACCTTCAGGGCGTGACAGGCAAGCGCAAGTCCTTCGCTTCGATGCCCTATTCCAAGGTGCAGTATTTCACCATACAGACTGTAGGCTTCATGGAGATCTTCCCCGACAGCGAAATGGAGATCTGGTTCTCCAACGGCTTTGTAGCCAAGTTTGAGTTCAAAGGCAAAACGGACATCGCGCAGATCGGCAGAATGATCTCGCAGTATGTCCTTGAATAATATTTATATGGAGGTATTGTTATGCGTTATGAAATCACCGGAGCGCCTCTGCCTGTTGTCACCTGTTACCTGAGCAGCGGCGAGTCCATCAAGACCGAACAGGGCGCCATGAGCTGGATGAGCCCTAATATGCAGATGGCTACCAATGCAGGCGGAGGTAGCGGGAAGATGTTCTCCAGAGCACTTACCGGAGAGTCCATTTTCCAGAATGTCTACACCGCACAGGGCGGCGACGGAATGATCGCTATGGCGTCTTCCTTCCCCGGTGACATCATGGCTATCAATGTTGCAAACGGTCCCATCGTTGCACAGAAGTCGGCGTTCATCGCTTCCGAAGCCAGCGTTAATATGGAGATGTTCTTCCAGAAGAAGCTGGGCGCGGGATTCTTCGGCGGCGAAGGCTTTATCATGCAGAAGTTCAGCGGAAGCGGAGTAGTCTTCCTCGAGTTCGATGGCTCCATCGTCAATATGCAGCTGGCACAGGGACAGTCTATCATGGTAGACACCGGCGCACTGGCGGCTATGGACGCTACCTGCTCGGTAGATATCGAGATGGTCCCCGGCGTCAAGAATATGCTCTTCGGCGGCGAGGGTCTCTTCAATACCAGAGTAACAGGTCCCGGAAGGATCTGGCTCCAGAGTATGCCTGTAAGCAGCCTCGCAGGCGCTATCAGACCTTATATCCCCACAGGCAACTGATAGAATACACATATTAATAAGTATCGGCATACCCGCCAATGAAGCAGGTATGCCGATTTTTTTGTCTTGATGCTTCGGAGCAGCCGTCAGCCGCGGCGGAATGCTTCCTCGGCTTTTTTCTTTATGCCCTTTGCAAGCGTTCTGTTGTAGCTGTCGCCGATGAATGCGTTCTTGCCCGATTCCTTGGCTCTGTACAGCAGCTCGTCTGCCTGACGCAGCATGAATCTCAGGTCGTCCTGCAAAAGCGTCTTGCCCGAAACATAGCCCGCCGAGAAGTGTACGGGGAGCTTCTTCTCCTCAAGATGTATGTCCCCGAGAAGGCTTTCGAGAGTCGTGATCTTCTCGCTGAACTCCTCGTCGGTCAGCCGTGGGATAATGACGATGAACTCATCGCCGCCGTAGCGGTAGCTGTGGTCTGTACCGAACAGCTCGATCAGCGCGTCGCCTGTCTTCTTCAGCAGGAAGTCTCCCACCGAATGTCCGTAGGTGTCGTTGACCTGCTTGAAGTCGTCGATGTCGAGCATCATGAGATGTATCTCCGCGTCGGAATACAGCGTGTAGTCGCGCCTCAGAGCGAAGCGGTTCTTGACGCCTGTCAGCGAGTCGCGGGTGGTGGCGGCTTCCAGCGTGATGTTGTCTTCCTTCAGACGGCTGTTGACTTCGTTGAGCTCGGTAATGTACTTCTTGATGTTGGTGATAAGCTGGTTGAAGGTTTGTGTGAGCACGCCCGCTTCATCGTCCCCGCGGACGGGAAGCTCGACGTCGTAGTTGCCGTTGTTTGCCTCTTCGGCGGCATGGGTAAGATCCACCAGCGGCCGTGTGATGTGCCCCGCAAACTGCAAGGATATCAGGATAAACACAACGAGTATCAGCACCGAAGCTATGAGGATAAGATTAACAAAGCTCTTCCAGTTACCGTTTATCTCCGAGACAGGAACCGTGACGTTCAGCCTCATGTCGTTGCTGAGTTTCAGCGTGACCGCCTGCTTCTCGACGCCGTTGTAGGTGTATCTCAGATCCTCTTTGTCGGTCAGCAGACCTTCGGGAGCACGGGGCTTGTTCTCGTCGTTCAGCTTGCCCACGTCTATGTAGGGGTGACAGATGATGTCGCCGTTCTTGTCGTTGATGAAAGCGTATCCGTTGTCGTAAAGGCGGATGTTGTTCACCTGCTCCTCCATGACCGAATAATCAAACTCGATGCCGATAACGCCGATAAACTTGCTTTCTTTAAATATAGGTACGTTGTATGAAAGCACCAGCGCTCCCAGATTCTCGGTGTAGTAGGGATTGAGCCATACCGATTTTCCGGTGGCCTTGGGGACGGTGTACCATACCAGCTGTGAGGTGTCGCTGGTGTCGTAGGAAGAGATGTCGGTCACCTGATGCTTGATGAACCCCTCGCCGTCGATGTCGACGTACCAGAATCCGTCCGCAGTATTTGTGACCTCTGGATCTATTCTGTAATAGTAGGTCATAATCTCATCGACTCTGTCAACGTGAGCCTGAAGATCTGAGATGTCCGTCTCTTCAAGATCGGCTTCTGCAAATGACGAGACCATCGTCGCCGACTGTTTTATGCTGTCAAAATAGTGATCGAGGTTTTTCTGTCCGGTCTTGCACAGCAGGTAGAGTAACTTTTCCGAACTGCTGTTTCCGAGATCCCTTACGGAATTAATTCCGATCAGCGCTGTGATCGACACCGAGAGTACTATCGCGATGACGGTTATCAGCGTTATTTTAGATCTGATCGATTTCATCTTCTTTGCTCCTTCCGGAAGATTTACCTGCCCGCGGCAGATATTCGGATATATATAGTTATTATAGCAAATATTTCCTACATTGTCAACAATTTATTCAAATTTTCTGTACTTCGGGCAAAAAAGAAGAAGCAGCCCCGAAAGACTGCTTCTCCGTGTCATTCATCTGTCAAACAGAGTGCTCGTAAGCTTCCGATCACTGATGGCTGCCCATCTTGTAGGAATCGATCATCTTCTTGCTGATCGCTCCCGAACGTCGAGCATATCTCTCCCCCGTGCGGACGTAGGAAAAGTCCGTAGAAAGGCCTGTTTTCAGCTTTATTTCGAGTTTCATGCTGTTCTTGTTCATCGGCACCACGTCTATCCTGTCGATGATGGTGCGGGCAAGCTCGTCCACCTGCTCTTTCGTCATGTCACCCTCGGGACAGTACATGGTGCGAAAATATTCTTCTATTTTTTTCAGCTCGCCGACGTAGTCGACCTTTTCCGAAGCCGCCTTCTCCAGCTCCGCGATATCCTCCTCCAGCTGTGAGATCAGCACGTTGGCTCCGTCGTTTCGCTTCTTGCATTCGTCTCGGCTGATAACGTCATCGGTGTAGAGGTCTACATGCGTGTCGCGCTTTGCTTTTTCTTTTTGAAGCTGACCGTTCTGATCGTTGATCTGCTTCATGGAATTCTCTTCGGCGTTGGTCTCGGTGTAGATCTTCAGAAAGTCCGCCACATACTCCTCGATGTTGTCGGCAACCAGCTTGAAGTGGTCGGAGAGCATGAGATATAGGTCTTTCTCCATTATCGAGAAAGATGAGCAGGACTTCGCCCCCGAGCGCTTCTTCTCGGAGCATATCCACTGATATATCGGCTCACCCTTTTCCACCGAGTTTGAGTAGCTGGTGCGCCAGTAGGGGACGTCGTGTGCGCGGCACCATATCTTCCCCGTGAACACGCTCTTGTCCTTGAATGAGCGGGTGCGGCTCTTTATCGCCTGACTGCGCTCGCGGAAAATCACGTTGCACTTCTCCCAGATCTCCTCGCTGACGATGGCAGGCACGATCTCGCCGGTCTCGTCCTTGTACATCACCCACTCTTCCTCGGGCAGAAAACGCTGTTCGCGAGTGCGGTAGTCGGTGACCTTGACCTTGTTCCCGCAGTACCAGCCCTTGTACTTGGGATTCCGGATTATTCCCGTGATGGTGTTGTGGTGTATCTCGGTGCCGTTTCGCCCGCGGTAGCCCTTGTCATAAAGCAGTCGCTGTATCTTGCGGGAGCTGTACTGCCCCGTGGAGTAGAGCTCGAATATCAGTCGCACCATTTCGGCTTCCTTTTCGTTGATGACCAGCTTGCAGTCGTCCTTGTCGTAGCCGAAGATTA
>CAMVIL010000039.1 GCA_947167535.1 uncultured Ruminococcus sp.
GACCACCGAGATCTACACTCTTTCCCTACACGACGCTCTTCCGATCTAAAAGCGTGCCGGACTCCCCTGCATAACGGTGGAGACAGACGGCACCAAGCTTTACGACTACGGCGAAGAGCTTACATACCTCAAGGTATTCAGGCAGTTTGCCGTGGACAGATACGATGTGAAAAAGGGCAGGCTCGGCGTGCTGGGGGCGACTCCGCTGAACACAGGTCTGAGCCGTGCGGACAAGCTGAAAGAAATGCTCGGCTCGGAGCGGTGGACGGATATCGTCTGCTTCGGGCTGGACAGCGGACTCGATGACATACGCCGCGCCAGTGAGTGCGAGCAGATACTGGTCATCTCGCCGTCGGGACTGAAAACGGCAGGGTACCTCAAGGAAAAGTTCGGCACGCCATACGAGGTCGGCTTCCCGCGGCTGTGCGAATCGGCGGAGAAAGCGGCTGAGAGCATTTCGGGTAAGAAAGTGCTCGTCGTACACCAGCAGTTCGCGGCCAACGAACTTCGCGGACACTTCACCGACTGCGAGGTGGACTGCGCCACATGGTTCATGCTGGACAAGAGGTACGCGCAGGAGAACGACTTCCGCATAGACGGTGAGGAAACGCTCATCGAAAAGATCGCCGAGGGCGGGTACGACGTGATCTTCGCCGACCCCGATATCAGACGAATGCTCGGCGGCTTCGGCGGCGAGTTTGTTGACTTCCCGCACTACGCGATCAGTGCGGCAATGAATGAATAAGATGAAAGGCGGTGAGCCGCATAATTACCGAAAGACTTAAAATATTCGGCATAGTTCAGGGCGTGGGATTCCGCCCCTTCATGGCGGTCGCCGCGGATAAATTCGGAATACGCGGGACGGTCGCGAACAAGGGCTCCTACGTCGAGGCTTACGCTCAGGGCAGCCGCGAGTCGGTGGACGCTTACATCGAGGAGATACGCCGCCGCCCGCCCGAGCGCTCGGTGATACTCGACATCGAGCACGAGCAGGTGGAGAGGGAGCCATTTGACGGCTTTGAGATAATCGAGAGCGAGAAGGAATACGGGAACATTTTTGTGTCGCCCGACATCGCGACCTGCGACAAGTGCAGATCGGAGCTGTACGATAAATCGGACAGAAGATATCTCCACCCGTTTATAAACTGCACCCAGTGCGGTCCTCGTCTGACGATTCTCGACACCATGCCCTACGACCGCGAGCGCACCAGCATGAAGGACTTCCCGATGTGCAAAAAGTGCGCCGGCGAGTACTACGACCCGGCGACGCGGCGGTTCGACGCACAGCCTGTCTGCTGCAACGAATGCGGCCCCGAGGTCTACATCATCGGGCAGGACATCAAGGGTGCCGACGCGATAACCTACATCAGGAAGCTCATCATGGACGGCGGCGTGGCTGCCATCAAGGGCATCGGCGGCTTCCACCTCTGCTGCGACGCGAGGAACAGCGAAGCGGTAAAACGTCTGCGCGAGCTGAAGCGCCGACCGATGAAGCCATTTGCGCTGATGCTTCGGGACATGGACACCGTGCGGCGGGAGTGCGATATCAAAGCGGGTCAGGAAGAATACCTCACGGGCTGGCAAAAACCGATACTTCTGCTTGAGAAGAGACCCGACTGCACCATCAGCGAACTGATAGCGCCCGACAATCTGACAGTCGGCGTGATGCTCCCCTACAATCCGGTGCAGATGCTGCTCTTCGACTACCCCGACGGCATCGCGATGACCGATTGCCTCGTGATGACCAGCGGCAACGCGCGGGGCGCACCGATATGCCGCACCGATGATGACGCTGTCAAGGAGATCGGCGGCTTCTGCGACGCGATTCTTTCCCACAACAGGCGGATACTTATCCGCGCCGACGACTCGGTGACCGACTGGCTGTACGGCAAGCCTTACATGATACGCCGCTCCCGCGGATTCGCGCCGCTGCCGGTAATGCTCAAAGGCAAACCGAAGCGGCAGGCGCTTGCCATCGGCGGCGAGCTGAAAAACAGCTTCTGCATCGCCCGCGGCGGACTGCTCTACGCCTCGCCTTATGTGGGCGACATGGCGGATATCCGCACGGTCAACGCGCTCAAGGAGTCGGTCAGACGAATGTGCGGACTGCTTGAAGCAGAGCCTGAGGTCATCGTATGCGACACCCACCCGATGTACAACACGGTGACAGTCGCAGAAGAACTGTCCAAAGAAATGGACATTCCGCTCATTCATGTCCAGCACCACTACGCGCACATTCTGTCCTGTATGGCAGAGAACGGCTGCGCCGAGGACGCGCGGGTGATAGGTGTGAGCTTCGACGGCACCGGCTACGGCGACGACAAGACCGTCTGGGGCGGCGAGCTGATGCTCTGCGGCTGGGACGGCTACCAGCGGGTCGGCAGCATCGAGCCCTTCATGCAGGTGGGCGGCGACCTCTCGGCGAAGGAAGGCTGGCGCATCGCTGTGCAGCTGATAAGGCAGCGCTTCGGTGATGACTCGCAGAGGGTCTGCGAAAGACTGGGGCTCTGCGACGAAAAGACCTTCAAGCTGCAGGCGATGATGGCGGACAAAGGTCTGAACGCCGTTAAGTCCACAAGCTGCGGACGCCTCTTCGACGCGGTGTCGGCGATACTCGGCATTAGACGCGCTTCCACCTTTGAGGGCGAAGCTTCCACCGCGCTGATGTACCACGCCGAGCGGTATGTGAAAGCTCACGGTCTCACGCCGATTTCAGCTCCTGTGAGCATGGAGTCCGACAGCGAAAGCGGCAGCGGGTATATCACCCTCGGCACGCCTGAGCTTGTGAAATGGCTGGCGGAGCGTTTTATGGACGGCGGCGACACAGAACAGCTGGCTTACGAATTCCACGCCGCGCTTTCCGAGCTGATACGTATGTCCTGCACCGAGCTTCGGGATCGAACAGGACTAGACACCGTCGCCCTCAGCGGCGGAGTCTTCCAGAACCGACTGCTGGTGCAGCTGACAAAGTCGGCGCTTGAAAAGGCAGGCTTCAACGTGCTGCTCCACGGCGTTATCCCGCCCAACGACGGCGGCATCTGCGTCGGACAAGCGGCATACGGAGCGCTGTTGACAGATAATAGAGAATAGATAACAAATAATAGATATTGTGCCGCCTGCGGCGGCGTATTATAAACGGAGGTATTTTTATGTGTGTTGGATTAGCTTCCAGAGTAGTAAATGTTAAGAATGGTACCGCTATAATCGATGCGGGCGGGGCTCAGAGGCCTGTCAGCGCGGGCGTGCTGACCGATCTGGAACCCGGTGATTACGTAATGGTCCACGCGGGTGTTGCGATCGCTAAGATCACCCAGTCGGACGAGGACGAGGCGAACGACCTGATGGAGAGCCTGCTATGAACGAAACTATCAAAGCTGCGAGGGACATAATCACCTCATACGACGGCAGACCGCTGCGCATAATGGAGGTCTGCGGAACACATACCCACGAGTTTTTCAGGCTTGGCGTGAGAAAGCTGCTGCCCGAAAAGGTAGACCTTATCTCGGGTCCCGGATGTCCTGTCTGCGTGACGGCGGTGGACTTTATCGACGAGGCCTGCTGGCTGGCACTGGAGAAGAACTGCATAGTCTGTACATTCGGCGACCTTATAAAAGTCCCCGGCACGACAATGAGCCTCGCGGGGGCAAGGTCGCAGGGCGCGGAGATCCGCCCCGTTTACTCTCCTCTCGACGCTGTCGAGATCGCAAAACAAACTCCCAACAGGCAGGTAGTTTTCCTCGCCGTCGGTTTCGAGACCACCACTCCGTCGGCTTGCCTTGCGGCTAAGCAGGCAAGGGAACTGGGGCTGAAAAACTTCTCGCTGCTCACCGCCAACAAGACTATGCCCAACGCATATCAGGCGCTGGTCGGCAGCGCGGACGCTTTCATCTACCCCGGCCACGTCAACGCGATAACGGGAAACGCCGTCTGCAAGAAGCTCTGCGAGGAGCAGGGCGTGTCGGGCGTTGTAGCGGGATTCACGGCGTCTGAGCTTATCACAGCTCTGGCGGTGGCGATCAAGCTTCTTGACAAGGGCGAACCCTTCTTCCGCAACTGCTACCCCCGCGTCGTAAAGGACGAGGGCAACCCCGAAGCCATCGCGCTGATGAACGAGGTCATGGAGCCCTGCGACAACGAGTGGCGCGGACTGGGTCTGATACCAGGCTCGGGCATGAAGCTGAAGGCGGAGTACGCGGAGTTTGACGCAAGGATCAAGTTTGCGATGCCCGAGATCAAGGGCAAGCCGAACCCCGCCTGCCGCTGCGGCGACGTGCTTCAGGGCAAGTGCAAGCCGAGCGACTGCAAGGTATTCGGCAAGGGCTGTACCCCCCTGCACCCCATAGGTGCCTGCATGGTATCCGACGAAGGCGCCTGCTCGGCGTATTATCAGTACGCGGGCATAGTTTAACTTCCCGCAAATAAAATAATCAAAATAGGAGTTTTGAAAATGAGCAATACAGTAACCCTCGCCCACGGTGCGGGCGGAAAGCAGACCAGTGAACTTATAGAGAAGGTATTCAAGGCGCACTTCTCCAATCCCGAATTCACCCCCGATGACGCGGCAGTCCTGCCCGCTCCCGGTGGTCGTCTGGCTATGAGCACCGACGGATTTATCGTCTCGCCCTGGGAGTTCAACGGCGGAAATATCGGCAAGCTCAGCATCTGCGGAACCGTCAACGACCTCGCCTGCATGGGCGCTAAGCCCCTATATATGACCTGCGCTTTCGTCATCGAGGAAGGCTTCCCGATGGACAAGCTGGAGCAGATCGCGGCGGCTATGGAAAAGACTGCGGCTGAGGTCGGCGTTAAGATCGTTGCTGGTGACACCAAGGTGGCCGGCAAGGGTCAGTGCGACGGTGTGTTCATCACCACCACCGGTATCGGTCAGATCGTAGACGGCGCCGATACTTCGGGCAACTACGCAAAGCCGGGTGACGCTATCATCGTAAGCGGCGACGTCGGCAGACACGGCTGCACAATACTTATCGCCCGCGACGACTACGGCATCGAGTCGGACGTCGACAGCGACTGCGCACCTCTCTGGGGCACTGTTGAGACTATGCTGGGCGTGACCAAGGACATACACGTTATCCGCGACGCTACACGAGGCGGCGTAGGCACCGTGCTTTATGAGATCGCGGGACAGAGCAACGTCGGTATCCGCCTCAACGCGGCTGACATCCCCGTGGACGATCGCGCCAAGGGCGTCTGCGGTATGCTGGGACTTGAGCCGCTCTACCTCGCCTGCGAAGGCAGACTCGTTATCTTCGCGCCGCAGGAGCACGCCGAAGCGCTCGTTGCCGAGCTGAGAAAGGGCAAGTACACCGCCAATGCCGCCATCATCGGCACTGTTACCGAGGAGAACGCAGGCCGCGTTATCATGGAGACCGAGATAGGCACTCAGACAGTTCTCCCACAGCCCAAGGGCGAGCTTCTGCCGCGTATCTGCTAAGGTGCCGCCATGAAGCTGAGAGAGTTCAGGAACGAGGACGCAGACATCATCTGCCGCTGGCTACGGACCGAGGCAGAGCTTTACCGCTGGTCGGCGGACAGGTTCAACAAGTTTCCTCTGACTGGCGGCGACATCGTCGCCAACTACACCCCGCAGACAGAAAGCGGGCGGTTCTTCCCCCTGACGGCTGTTGACGATGAGGACAATGTAGTCGGGCACTTCATAATCCGCTATCCCCGCGAGGACGACGATTCTACCGTCCGCTTCGGGTTCGTGATACTCGACCCTGAACCGAGGGGCAAGGGACTCGGCAAGGAAATGCTGAGGCTCGGAATAGAGTACGTCAGGGAGAACCTGAATGTCGGTCGGATAGACCTCGGGGTGTTCGACGGCAACGACAGCGCCGAGGGCTGTTACAAGGCGGTGGGATTCAAGGAGTACAGCCGCCGCAAGTGCGAGATGCCGATCGGCTGCTGGGACTGCATCGACATGGAACTGTATATATAAAAGAAAAAAACGTGGGAGCAATCAATACTCTCACGCTTTTTCTATTTCAGGGGGTAAGGGGATTATTACTTGTAAGGGTTCTCGCCGAAATAGCGGTTTACGGCGGGACGGTTGTACTCGCGGTCTTCAACGCCCAGATATTTCAGCAGGTCGAAGAGCGCCTTGCCATGGTGACCGAATACCACACAACCGTGGTGAGGATAGCCCTTTTCGATCAGTACATAGCGGTAGAATCTGCCCATCTCCTTGATGGCGAAGATACCGATGGTTCCGAAGGAACGTGTCGCTACGGGAAGTATCTCGCCCTCTGCGGCGTAGCTGCGAAGTGCTGCGTCCGCGGTGGACTGGAGACGGAAGAATGTTATCTCACCGGGCTTTATGTCGCCCTCGAGGGTGCCGCGTGTGATGTCGGGCTCCTTATCGGGCTCGAGGCCGCGGTGCATTATGCGCTGATACTTCATGATGGGGCTCTTCATTATGCAGGAGGAGCCGTTTCCGCAGTGGAAGCCCATGAAGGTGTCACGCTGGGAATAGTCAAACTTGCCCTCGATGTCCTCATGGTAAATGTTCGAGGGAACGGTGTTGTTGATGTCGAGCAGAGTAACAACATCGTCGGAGATGCACTGACCGATGTACTCGGAAAGCACGCCGTAGATGTCTACCTCACAGCTTACGGGGATACCTTTAGCACCCAGTCTGCCGTTTACATAGCAGGGCACGAAGCCGAACTGAGTCTGGAAGGAAGGCCAGCACTTGTTGGCGAAAGCCACGAACTGTCTCTCACCCCTGTGAGCCTCAGCCCAGTCGGTGAGGGTGAGCTCGTACTGCGCAAGACGCGGGAGAATGCCTGACATCTTGTTGCCTGCGCCAAGTTCCGCCGCCATTTCATCCACAAGTGCGGGAATGCGGGGGTCGTCCTTGTGCTCGTTGAAAGACGCAAACAGGTCAAGCTCCGAGTTCTCCTCGATCTCAACGCCGAGGTCGTAAAGTCTTGCTATGGGCGCGTTGCAGGCAAGGAAGTCCTGCGGACGCGGTCCGAAGCTGCTTATCTTTAAGCTTCTGAGTCCTACGATACCGCGTGCGATGGGTATAAACTCATTTATCATATCGGCGACCTCGGGAGCGGTGCCGACGGGGTATTCGGGAATATAAGCCTTTATGCCGCGCAGCTGCAGGTTGTAGCTGGCGTTGAGCATACCGCAGTAAGCGTCGCCGCGGTTGTCTATAAGAGCGTCGCCGCAGTCGTCCTCGGCGGCAGCAACGAACATTGCGGGGCCGTCAAAATACTTGGCCAGCAGAGTCTCGGGGGTCTCGGGTCCGAAATTGCCGAGATAAACGACCAGCGCATTACAGCCTGCATCGTTGATCTCACTCAGAGCCTTTCTCATATCCAGCTCGTTCTCAATGATAGTGGGACAAACGAACAGCTCGTCAGCGCAGTATTTTTCGGCGTATGCCTTTGCAACAGCGTCTCTGCGCGCTTCGGAGAGGCTCATAGGGAAACAGTCGCGGGAAACAGCGACCAGCCCGAGCCTGATCTGAGGAATATTTCCAAGTTTATTGCTCATATTCGGGTACCTCCGTATACAAAACTGAATTGACCGTACAAGTAGAAGCGGATCAATGTAATCATCGACCTAATTATACCATATTCCCGAGAAGAATTAGTGAATTTTTTGTAAACATAACACAGAATTTTTGGAAAGTACGGATAATTTGATATATTTCCAAAATAATTGTACGTACAAACGCCCCCTGTCAGCAGCAGAGGGCGAAAAAGCTATGCTTTTTTCCTATTTTTCAGAGCTATCAGTCTGATGACAGCGATGCTCAGCAGCACCCCGACTGCCGCTCCTGCGGTGTCGATGCAGATGTCACGCAGCTGACAGGCTCGTCCGGGAACGAAATGCTGGTGCACCTCATCGCTTATGGCGTAGAGTATGCTGAACGCCAGCGCCGCGAAGGCGCAGTCTCTCCTGCGCTTCGGACGATCGGCGGCGAGAAACAGCTGCAGCGACAGCACGCCCAGCACAAAGAACACCGTAAAGTGTGCCGCCTTGCGCACCCAGAACTGCATACCCGAGATCATTTCGTCACGTTCGGCAGAGTCGAGGTTCTTAAAACCCGACACCACCAGCCGGCAGAAGAGGTATATCACCCCGCCGCTTGTCTTAGACGAGTCATCGGCTACCTGTGCCGAAAAGGCGAATATCACGCCGCACCAGATCACTGTCAGTATGATAAACAGCAGCTCGCGGCGGTTGACAGTGAATTTCGGCTTACGTTTCATCAACGCACCTCGCTTCCGCAAAGTCGGTCAGCGCCTCGGGAGTGTTATCCAGCCGTTCCTCGATGACCTCGGAGAGTATAAGCTTCAGCAGGTCGCCGATCTCCTTGCCCTTATAGCCCAGCGCCATCAGCTCTTTTCCGCCGACGGCAAGATCGGATATCTTCAGGCAGGCGTCCTGCCCGCGGAGCTCTTCGGCAATCCGTCCGAGCTCGTCAAGCTCGGCGCGCTCCTCCTCCCGCAAATACTGCGCCTGCGCCAGCGT
>CAMVIL010000040.1 GCA_947167535.1 uncultured Ruminococcus sp.
CCGATAAGGAAATAATCCCCTACGAGTATGATCTGAAAAAAATGCTCCATCTTTCAAGAAGCTGCGGCTGTCCGCCTGATATTGACAGGACGATCGAGTCAATAAATCATCAGATATACTACAGGGCAAGGAACTACGACCAGGTCTCCTAGGCGGATAATGTGGATATAGGGCTTCTGATGGAAAGCCATATCCCCGAAAGACTGTCCGCGTCTCAGAGCCCTGCCGACTGCATCAGAAATATCCACGACCTCACCTTTATCATCGATCCGCTGGTGAATTTCTATCTCTGTCTCAGAGAGGACTGGCTGGAGTCGGACAACGAAATGACAAAGGGCTACCCCGACAGAATGAAGCTTATGCTGATACGCTCCAATGTCGGCGAGGAGGACTTCTGCGGCGAGGGTGAGGGCTATTCCTTTGATACCTCGCTGATGCTCCCCCAGATGTATGAAGACCACGACGAGCCTTACGTTTATTATTTCTCGGCGGTCCATTTTTCTGTCAAGACCCTTGGCTACGCCGTATTGCAGAGAAAGCTCTGCGATCACAGCAAATTCAATCTGGTCTACCGCAACTGGCTGCGGTTTGTGAATACCGCTCTTGAAATGGTGAGGACTAAAAACCGTTTCGTGGTGCTTTCCGTGTATGACAAGATGACAGGTCTGCTGAACAGGCGCGGAATGTACGAACAGCTGGAAAAACTGAGAGACAGAATGCCTGTCGGCAAGCGCTGCTTCGCCTGCGTTATAGATATGGACGGTCTGAAATACATAAACGACACCTTCGGCCACGCTGAGGGCGACTACGGAATCAAGCGGGTCGGCGAGGCTGCACTTGCCATCACCGAACCCTCCGACATCTGCGCAAGAGCGGGCGGTGACGAGTTCTATATCGTGGGCGTGAGAGACAGCTTTGACAGCGAAGAGCTCACGGCTCGCTTTTGCGGCAAGCTAAAAGAGCTGACAAAGTCAGACGAAAAGCCTTTCCCCGTGACCGCCAGCATCGGCTTTGCGGAAAGCAGCAGCGACAAGCTGGATATCGAGGAGCTGCTGTCCGAAGCCGACGAAAATATGTACCGCTACAAGCTGCAAAGAAAAAGACAGCGCAAATAAAATCAAGCTATCCCGACGAAAAAATCGGGATAGCTTTTTTTGTCTGTTCAATCGGTCACTTCACAGTTGCTTTTTTGACTGCCGAGTACGCGCCGTAGTACTTGGTCTTTCCTACCGTCTTGTAAGCGCGAACGCGGGCGAAATACTTCTTGCCTTTCTTCAACTCCGTGATCGTCTTAGAAGCCGACGAAGCCTTTACATTGTACGACTTCCTGCCCTTGCCGAACCCCTTGTCGGCAGCGATCTGCACCTGATAACCTGTCACCCCGCCAGCGGACTTCTTCCACGTAAGCCTGATCTGTCCGGACTTGGGCGAGGTCAGCTTCTTGACAGCGACCCTCTTGGGTCTGATGATAAACGTCCCCGACTTGCTGCCGACATAGTCGCCCTTGCCGCTGACCGCGACGGCTGCCTTGCCGCACTCCACGTTGTTCTTGTAAGCCACGGTGTAGTCGGTGCCTTTGGCGAGAGTCTTGCCGTCCAGCGTAACGGTCACAGCAGGCATTATCGCCTTGCCTGTGTAGGTCTTCTTTTTCGCGGAGAGCTTAACGGCCGCTTTCTCGAGGGATGTTTTTTCAACGGTCACTTTGAATGCCGTCTTGCGACCATCGCTCGTGGTCACAGTCACGTTGGTCGAACCCGCCTTTTTGCCCGTGATCCTGGCGGAAGCCTCGCCCTCAGCGTTCGATGTGACCCTGACCGTATCCGAGCTGCCGAATGCGGCAACCGACTTGTCGGAAACGGTGTAGGTGATCTCCTCCGCTGCTGCGGGTATCACCTTGACTTTCAGCGCTTTGCTCGTGCCTATATTTACGGAAACATCACCGTCCGTCTCGGGCTCGATGGCGGGAATGTCGATGCAGATGTCGGGACTCCCCTGCCAGCCGTACAGCTCTTCGATAGCATCAAGCAGCTCGTAAGCCGCGTCGATGTGGGACTGCGGAGCAGGGTGTCCGTCTATGCCCGCGCCGTTTTTTCTTTTGTTGTGGACGTTGAACCTGAGGTAGTTCACATGGACGTCACCCGTAGTATTCCTGTAGCTTCTGACGGCAGTCTCGACCTGCGGACAGAGATCCTGCCCGCAAATCCCAAGGGTGCAGAGTATCTCGGCATCGGGATTGGCTTCCCTTATCTGACCGATGAACGCCACGTAAGTCTCCGTGAATGCCTTTTTCTCGGATTCACGGACGTCATCGTCCTTGATCGACCTGATATATGCGGCATCGTTGGAGCCGAGATTCACCACCACGAGGTCGGGAGTAAACCCTGCAAAATCCCACTCCTCTTTCCGGATACGCTTTCCGTCGTCAAAAGTGCCCCACGAATTGCCAAGCTTGCCGTAGTAATCGGGCATACACCGCGAAGCTGACCTGTTGCCGTTGTTGGAGTAGCCCGAGATCACGCCGTACCCGCTGAAGCAAACCATGCTGTAATCGGCGTCCAGCTTCTGGGCGGTCTTGTAGGCATAGGTCTTGGAGCCGTCTTCGGTCTTGGTGGAGAATGTCCCCGAAGCCGCATCAACGCCGTACCCGCAGGTAATGGAATCGCCAATGAACTCGATCTTCCTGCTTTTTGACTCGGTGGGAGCGATAGTCTCGGAGTCTGTCCTGATCTCATTGAGTCTGATGGTGCCGTTGAGACACTCGGACAGCTTTATGAGCCGAACGGTGTGAGTCCCGCGCTCGTCAAAATCGACCTCGTAATCCTTCGGGGAGATGAGAGTCGTGGTGTCGCTGTAAATCTCGCCGTCAGCATAGATTGCGATACGCGCGGGAGATCTGTCACTCGAAGCCGCAGAGTCAGCCGAGATGTTCAGCACGGCGGTGGTGCCTGTGAAGTCAAACTCCACACCTGCACCGGTAAGCCCGAACCAGAGCGCGTCGGCAGATCCAATATACTTCGCTCTGCCGAGTATTTTCACGTTGTCGCTTGTCGCCTCAAACGAATTGAGCTCGTCGGCCGAGTCTGCAAATGAAGTTGAGCTTATGCAGCCCAGCGCGACCGCAGCAGCGCTTAGGCCTGCGATCAGTTTTCTTTTTGTTTTCATGGATATTCGCTCCAAAAAATGTATAGTCTACTTTATTGATTGTTATGTAATGACGGCAGCATACTCCTGCCAAAAATGCAAATGTGCAGATCTGTACAGCCGCCATTTAAAAAGCATTCACCTGAATATTCCAGCGTTTTCGGGATGTATTGCCCCATCGATATGTACGTACAAAATGAGCAATTTTGCAACAAATTACACGCTTTATGCAATTGTACACATTAAGTATAAAATGCTATAATAAGAACATGGAATACGTCCACTTCACGAAAGCGAGGATTATCTATATTATGAAAAAGGGATTCATGAAGAAAAGCGCGGCTGCTATGATGGCAATGTCGGTCGGACTGTCAGCCATGCCCGCAGCCCCCATCTCTGCCGAAGAAATAACCGCGACCTACCGCTATGCCGATCTCAACGGCGATGGTGCCATAGATGTGCTCGATCTGGTGTGCATGAAACGCGGTTATCAAAATCCGGACAGCCTGACAGCCGTCCAGAAAGCGATCAGCGACCTTGATGCGGACGGCACATTCGATGCCGATGATATCACTGTGCTTCAGGAGTATCTGGTGAAACGCATTGCCGAATTTCCGTCGGGGCAGATCTATTCCAAAACCTTCAACACGCCCGACCCTTACAACGGGCAGAAAACGCTCACAAGCGGACGCTGGGTCGAGAAGCTCGACAGAGGAACCTATGCTGTGAACGCAGGCGGCTCGGTTTTCGTGAGTTGGCGGCTCCTCGCGCAGGACGAGCAGGACATCGGCTTCAACCTCTACCGCAGAACCAACGGCACGACGGTCAAGCTGAACACCTCTCCGATCACAGGCGGAACGAATTTCACCGACAAAACAGCAGATATGACACAGGATAACACCTATTACGTCACGACAGTATACAACGGTGTGGAGACCCCGACCGACGGCGAGTTCACGCTGAAAGCCGGCTCGTCCGTCTGGACTAAGGGCAATAACGGTGCGGCGCAGATCATTCCGATCAAGGAGGGCGGCACGATCCATTTTGTCTGGGTCGGCGATTTCAACGGTGACGGCGCATATGATTACCTCGTGGACCGCTGCACCGACGATCACCAGAAGCTCGAAGCGTATCTCAACGACGGAACGTATCTGTGGACTCTCGATCTCGGCGTGAACAGCGAGAACAAGAATAACATAACCCCAGGTGCGTCCACCCTCGACGTTGGTATGTGGGACGGCGCCACGGTCTACGACCTCGACATGGACGGCTCTGCGGAGATACTTGTCCGTATCGCGGACGGCGTGACCTTCGGTGACGGCAAGACCTTCTCGAACAATTCAGGCGGCAACGGTCAGGCGATAGCAGTCCTCGACGGCATGACAGGCAAGCTCGAAGCCTCCGTCAACCTCCCTCAGGACTACATGAGCGTCGGCCCGATGGCGTGTATGATGGAAGTCGGGTATCTTGACGGCGTGAACCCCGCGCTCGTGTGCTGGCTGAAAAACCGCAACTCCGACAAGAGCTTCAACAGCCTGATGGTCGCATACGGCTATGCCGGCGGCACAGAGTTCAGGCAGCTCTGGAAATACGACGCCAAGTCGATGGGCGGTGCGGAAGCGCACCAGTTCCGTGTGGAAGACGTCAACTACGACGGCAGGGACGAGGTTCTGCACATGGGCTACGCGCTCAACGGTGACGGCACCCTCCGCTATCAGGTCAAGGACGTTGTCCACGGCGACCGCTGGCACGTTACCGCGTTCTCAAATGCGCAGAACGGCAAGGAAATGTGGGGCTACGGCGTTCAGCAGAGAAACCCCAACACGCTCCTCGAATACATCTACAACGCCAGCACAGGCAAACTCATCTGGACGAATTACGGCGGTGACGGCACAGTGGATATCGGGCGCGGTGACATCGGTGACGTTGACCCGACCCACGAGGGCATGGAGGTCTGGTCGTTCCAGGGTATGTACGACATGAACGGCAACAAGATCTCCGACACCAATGCATATCCATCGCTAAAGCTCTACTGGGACGGCGACCTGCTCTCGGAATCCTACAACGACAGCAAGATCGAGAAGTGGCATTATGATACAAAGTCTGTCGAGCGTCTGGCAACGACATGGAAGATCACAGGCTGTTCGTCGAGCGACAGAGGTGCGCCGATGTTCTACGGCGATATTCTGGGCGACTGGCGCGAGGAGATCATCTGCACAGGTTCTGACTACGCGAGCCTTGTCATCATCTCCACGACGATGCCGACCGACTACCGTCTGAACACCCTCTCTCAGGATCCTGCCTACAGAAACGATATGACCAGCAAGGGTTATGTTCAGTCGAATATGCTCAGCTACTATCTCGGCGATGGCATGAACGATCCCGGTCAGCCCGATGTGCGCTATATCGGCGAAGTCGCACTGGACGAGAACGCAGTCTACGCCATCCGCAACGTCAACAGCGGCAGATGCATGGACGTCTCGAAGTCCAGCCGTGCGGACGGCACGAATGTCCAGCAGTACGGCACAGTTCCCGGCAAGGCGAACAACACATGGAAGATCAAGCCCGCAGGCAACGGATATTACTATATCGTATCCCAGCTTTCCACCGGCGAAAACTGCTACATGACCGTAGCAGACGGCGCAAACACAAACGGCGCAAATGTGGAGATATCGAGTTTCAGGGGCGATGATTCCCAGAAGTTCAGGCTGAAAGCCAATCCCGGCGGTTCCGTGATGATAATGACCAAGTGCTCAAAGGAGAGCAAGTGTGTGGAGATCATCAACGCCGAGACAGGCGCAGGCGCAAACGTTCAGCAGTGGGTGCCCACAGGCAGCACATGCCAGTGGTGGAAGTTTGAAAAGCAATAAGCATTCTAAAGATCCTTCGCAGTGATGAACTGCGGGGGATCTTCTTTTTTCAATTACAATTATACCATAATCCCGACCAATAATCAAGCATAAGACTTTTGAAAGATATCCGATTGACTATTGCGGTTCGGTATGGTATAATTGACATAGACCTTTATAATAGTATATCAGCTCGTTCTGATGAAAAAGGAGAAATCATGGCAGAAATACTTGACATTGTAGACGAAAACGGAATACCCACAGGCCAGACCGTTGACCGCGAGACCGCGCATCTCAAAGGCATACCGCACCTCTCACGTCTGGCTTCTGAGGGTGAAGGACGGCAGGGTGCAGGTGCTTCTCCAGAAGCGTGCCGATCACAAGTCGGCTTTCCCCGGCTGTTACGATATTTCCAGCGCGGGGCATATCCCTGCGGGGGTGGATAATATCCCCTCGGCACTCAGAGAGCTCAAAGAAGAGCTCGGGGTGACAGCTGACGCGGAAGATCTGCATTACTGCGGCATCAGACGTATCCGATACGACGATGAATTCTTCGGCAAGGAATTTCACGACCGACAGGTGTCGAAGGTCTACGCCCTCTGGAACGATACCGACGAAAGCGGGTTCGATCTTCAAGAGGAAGAGGTGGACAGCGTCCTGTGGATGGACTTTGACGAGTGCGTCAGATGCGTCCGTGAGAACAGCTTCAAGCACTGTATAGTGATGGAAGAGCTGATGCTGCTGAAAGACCACATCGACAGCCGCCTGACAAAATAATCACCCCAAGGAGATGAACCACTATGAACAGCTTTCATGAAAACGCGGAGAGATTTCCGCTGTACAACAGGATCAGACAGGATCACGATATCAGCGTGTACATAAAGGCACAGAACGAGTCGATGCAGGCGATGGGGTATACCGAGCACAGCTTTGCTCACATCGGCGTCGTTGCCGACCACGTGGGGTACATTCTGGAGACACTGGGGCTGGACGACCACACGATCGACCTCGCCCTGACGGCGGCATGGATGCACGATCTCGGCAACGTCATAAACCGCGAGGATCACAGCCAGTCGGGCGCGATGATGACCTTCTATCTGCTGGACAAAATGGGCATCCCCGCTGAGGATATCGCGCCGATAATCAAGGCCATCGGCAACCACGACGAAGGCTGCGGTCTGCCTGTGAGCAAGATCGCGGCGGCACTAATAATCGCCGACAAATCCGACGTCAGAAGAAGCCGCGTTCAGGACAAAGACAAAACGAATTTCGATATCCACGACAGGGTGAACTATTCCGTCAAGTCGTCGGTGCTGAAGATCAATCAGGATCACACTGCGATCAAGCTGAAGCTCGATATCGACACAAGATACGGTGAGATCGGCGAATATTTCGAGATCTTCATGGAGCGTATGCTGCTCTGCCGCAAAGCCGCAGGATTTCTCGGTCTTGAATTCCATCTGATAATAAACGAGCAAACGTTGATGTGAAAACTACATTACATAAAAACTGAAACGGATAGCTGGCATTTGAACCGGCTATCCGTTTTTTCATCTTATGTTGCGAGCCTTGCCCACCGAAACAAACCCGTCAAGCACCGCCCGAAGATCAGTCCCCGCCTCAGCTTCCCAGCAGCGAACGCCCTCGACGGTATATGTAGTCCTGTCCCCGCTGACCTTCGTCTCGTTGTAGTGGTCGCAGTAAAAATCATCGGTGGAGACCAGCCGATCGCGCAGGATACCTCCGCATTCCGACAGCCTGCAGGACGGAAAATTCACATTCCAGATCTCCCAGAGATCCAGCGGCTTCTCGATAAGCTCGCCGATCAGCTCACGCAGATACCTGTCCGTGACCTCGTGAATTTCATTAGCATCTTCGGAGAATGCGATCGCGTGGATCTTCTGAAAAGCCGCCTCGAACGCCGCACCAGCCGTCGCGGAATACTGAATATCGGAAGCAAGATTGTAGCCGTGATTAATGCCCGAAAAAACATGGTCGGGCTTGCCCGGCACGATGTTGAGCACACCTATACGGACGCAGTCGGCAGGAGTCCCGTCACTGGCAAAAGCGTGAACACCCTCCACGGGAAAATCCACCCGCCACGCATCGAAGCTGCCCCTGAGCGTAATGCTGTGAGAAGCCGCACTCCGCTGACTCTCGGGAGCAACCACCCAAACCTCGCCGAACTTCTTCGCAGCCTCGGCAAGGCGAATAATTCACTTTCTAATCAGCGCGTGGTACACTTTGGGGTTGACAAACACCCGCTACTGGAGTTGACTCGGTTGATAGTGCAAGAGCTTTATGCAAGCTTAATGGGATTGTGCTTTGATTAATGGACAGTTTTTCAATGAGAATATTTTGCGACAAGGAAAGGCGAAAGGCAAAATAAGAAAGCTGTAGCCAAGCACGTCAAAAGAACATATAATCAAAAGCCATAAGACGATCAATTTTAAAC
>CAMVIL010000041.1 GCA_947167535.1 uncultured Ruminococcus sp.
CTCTGATAGTGCTGAAGGTACGAGTTTTGCAGCTCTGCTTGATGGACAGAACAGCACATATTGGCATTCCGACTGGCATAATGGCAGTCAGCCTAACGGTACTCACTACCTGAAAGTGGAAATCACTGATGCCGACGTCGATGCTATTGCACTGACCTTCACGCGCCGTCCTGTAACCAACGACCACATAACCGAATGGGCCGTTTATGGAACAAACAACTCTTACGAGCCGACTGATACCATTGACAAGGCTACCTGCGAACCCCTTGCCACGCTTTCAACTCCCTATGGCAACAACACAGAGACCATCACCACCAAAGCCTTCGAAACCAAGGGCTACAAGTCGCTGCTGATAAAGAAGAACTCTACGACTTCCAAGACCTTCAAGCAGCTGAAAAGCGGCAAGACCTACTACTTCCGCGTGCGTTCCTTTGCTGTCATAAACAGCAACAAAAGGTATTACAGCAAATACAGCACCATTAAAAAGGTCGTATGTAAATAACAGGAGAATATAAATGAAGAAACTAACATCACGGGCAGCGGCGCTGCTGCTCTGTCTGGCAATGGCTGTATCGGCGGTATCCTGCGGGAGCAAGTCCGAAGACAGCTCTGAGGTCAAGGCTGAGACAACTGCCGCTTCAGACGACAGCACCGATGTCATCGACTTTTACGAGCCGCCCATCGACATCGACTACGAGGGCGACGGTACGGCGCAAGTCATGGTGGACGGCACGGAGTTTACCGTCTCCGGCAAGGAGCTGTGGATAAACGGCGTCAACACCCCATGGGACAGGTGGAACGACTTCGGGAACTCGGGGTTCAACTACGGGTTCTGGGAGATGCACTTCGCCGAGCTTGAAGAAGCCGGCGTCAATGCCTCACGCGTATGGATAAACTGCAACGACATGGTGGGCGTCATCCTGAACGAGGACGGCAGCTTCAAGGAAGTCACCGACAAGCACTGGCGCGATCTGGACGTACTGTTCACCATCGCGAAGAAGCACCACATCTACATCATGGCGACGCTGCTTTCCTTCGACCACTTCAAGGACTCAAACAACAACTATCAGAACTGGCGCAACATGATACAGTCCAGCGACAATATCGACAGCTTTGTGGAAGGGTACGTCGTGCCCTTCGTGCAGAGGTACGACAGCTGCGACTACCTCTGGAGCATCGACCTGATGAACGAGCCCGACTGGGTATACGAGAATGCCGAGTGCGGCAACATCGGCTGGGAGCACATCTCCAACTACTTCGCGCGCGCCGCGGCGGGCATACACAAGAACAGCGACGTGCTTGTGACCGTCGGGTTCGGCATAATCAAGTACAACTCGGATATGTTCGAGGGCAACAAGGGCTCCGACGAGTTTTTGCAGAATCTCTCGGGGGACACCGAGTCCTACCTCGACTTTGATTCGACCCACTACTACTTCTGGCAGTTCCAGTACTTCAAGTACCCATTCAAGCGCGGGCCTGTGAAGTTCGGGCTTGAGGGCAAGAAACCTGCCGTTATCGGCGAGGTGGCGGCGAACGACTACAACGAGTCGGGGCAGACGCTGGAGCAGAAGTACGAGGACGCCCTCGGAAGCGGATGGAACGGCGTTATGGCATGGACATCCAACGAGGTCGACGGCTGCGGCGGCATGGAATACATAGCACCCGCCGTCAAGAAAGCGGTGGAGCTTGCCGACGACAAGGTACACCCTCTGAAATAAACGGAGCTTAAAATGGAAAGATCGCGGACAGTAAAACGAAAGCTATTCTGTGCAGCAGTCGGCTGGCTGTCGGGGATAGCGTTTTGCGCTCTCGCTCCTTTTCAATACGTGATCATTGCTGCTGCGGGGATATTTTTCCCTGCGGCAGCTTTTTCGCTCTTCAAAAAGCCATACCGACCTCCACTCGCGGCCGCTGCGATAGTTTCGGCTGCGGTGATGCTCTCCGCAGCGAGAGTCGGGTGGTATGAAAAGCATATCGTGGCGCCGCTGAAGGAATGCTCGGGAAGCGAGATCGTCATGCGCGGCATCACCGACGTCAGCGACAAAAGCTTCACGCTGCGGGGCAGGGTGCAGAGCAACGGCATTATGACGACTGTCACTTTTGACAGATCCGGCTGCGATATCGCCTGCGGCGACAGTGCGGAAGTCATCTGCGAGGTCAGCACACCGCAGAAGACGCTGACCTTTGACAGCGAGGAATACGACCGCACGTCCGGAGTTTTCCTTGAATGCAGCGGTGTGCCGGCAGTCAGGCTGCTGAACAAACCGCGCGCCCCCATCATCGGGGCGTTCAAAAGGCTGCGGGACTACTCTATCGGGAACATTCGTCAGCGGCTGCCCGATCAGGACGGCGCGTTCCTGACGGCGATACTCTGCTCCGACAAGTCGGCGCTCACCGCCGAGAGCAGTTCTGCGGTCTACCGCTCGGGGCTGGGTCATCTGTTTGCGGTGTCCGGCACTCACGTCGTGATTCTCTGCTCCTTCATCGGGATCTTCCTCGACCTTCTGTTCTGTCCGTCGAGGGTGCGGTCAGTGGTCATGATACTTTTCTGCGTAAGCTTCATGGTGTTCTCGGGCTGCTCGCCGTCAGTGGTGCGCGCGGGGTTAATGATGTCGCTGTACGAGGCGGGCGGGCTTTTCAACCGTCAGAACGACAGCCCGACTGCACTTGGGCTTGCGGCAATACTCATCACCGCGCGGTGTCCCTACGCGATGTTTTCGCTGTCCTTCATGCTGTCATTCACGGCGGCTTTCGCCATCGGATCGGCAGCACCCGCGATCTGCAGACGCAGGATAAGCGACCCTACCGCACGCAAAGCTGCGGCGGTCATGACGGTCAACGCTCTCACAGCGCCGATCTGCGCATGGAGATTTTCGGAGCTCTCGCTCATTGCGGCGGCTTCAAACCTCGTGATGATACCGCTTTGTTCGGTCTGCCTGTGGCTCTGCTTCCTTTATATGCTGACTGGCTGCACGCTGACTCCCCTGCTTGCCGCTGCGGGACTGGCGGCTCGGGTAATACTGAAGATCTGCACGATGATCAGCGCTTCCCGCCTGAGTTTCGCTGGAACGTATTTCCGTCCGCAGATGATCTATGTTGCCGTCATTGCGGCTGTGGTGTTCGCTGTATGTGCTCTGATCCGCGGTCGGCGAAAAACTGTGATCCTCGCCGTCGTCTCGGCATACGCGCTGCTGATGGCGGGCTGGTTTGTCTGCGACAGGCTCCCCAAGTCGGACAGCCTCACCGTCTACCCGTCGAAGTACGGATACACTGCGGTAGTCGAGCGGGGCAGCGAGGTGCTGATCTTCGACAGCGGCGGATTTTACAGCAACGCCTACGCTGCCGCACGTCTGACAGAGCGGCGGCACCCCGAGCGGGTATTTGTCTATACTCCGAAGGACAACGAGAAAGCATACACCCGATACCGCGAGGTCATGTCGGGGATCAGCGACTTCTGCTGTCCCGCACGTCCCGAAGGTATCAACCGCAGCGGCGGTTGCGATTTCGCGAAGTTCAATGACAGAGACCTTACGGCTACGGTTCACGGCAGTAGGCTGATCTTCGACAAGAAGGGCTTCACGCTGGACGGCAGAAGATACGAATACCATAAGTTCAGCGACATCTCGACATTCTATCTGAAATAAGGCATACAAAAAAGAGCCGGCATGACCGACTCTTTTTTTATGTGTGTTAAATTACATACCGGTAAGACCCGAACGCTCAACACCCTCTACAAAGTACTTTTGCAGGAAGGTGTACATTATGAGCAGAGGTGTTATCGCAAGCAGACAGCCCGACTCGAGCCAAACTATGATCTGTCTTACGCTTACCGTCTGTCCGTCGAACAGCTGCTGCTGGAGTGTAGCGTCGAGGTTTTTCAGCATCAGCGCAACGGTGTTGTTCTCGGTGAAGAACGAGGACGATACGTAGAAGTCATTCCAGTACCAGACGATGGAGAAGAGGAATACGGTAAGGAACGAGGTCTTTGCGTTAGGTATCATGATCTTTACATAGGTCTCGAAAGGTCCGCAGCCGTCGAGGTATGCGGCGTCCTCAAGCTCCTTGGGGAGTCCGCGGAAGAACTGGCGGAAGATGTAGATAAACAGACCCGCCTTGATTCCGTTTGCGAACAGCGCAGGAAGATACATTGTAAGACCTGTGTTGATGATCGAGAGCGGCTCGCCCTTTGCGTCATACAGAGGAATGATTCCGAAGAGCTTGAAGTAAGCAAACTGTAAGTACAGAGGGATAGTCGTGATCTGAGGCGGTACGATGATCATGAGAAGAACTATCGCGAACAGAACATTTCTGCCCTTGAACTTGAATCTCGCGAAACCGTAGCCTGTGATGGAGCAGGTGATCACCTGCAATACCGACGAAACAACGTTCAGAAGGATCGTGTTGAGTACGGTATTGTGGAAGGGGTGCGCTGCATCCCAGTAGTTGAATTTCATGACCGTTGCAGTCTCATGGATGTTATTCCATGTGAAGCTCTTGGGGAGCCATACGATCGAGGGATCGTTCATCTGCTCGTTGGGTCTGAATGCCGTAGAGAGCATGAACAGCAAGGGGTACATGATTACGAAACCGAGGCCGAAGAGGATAAGTCCTCTGAAGAACGGCCATACAGCACCGATGATGCGGCGGTTTCTGTTGTAGCGTATCTGATCGGGAGTGAAGTACTTGTCAAGACCGTCCTTCTTCATTCGCGCCATTCTTGCTTTCTGCGATTTTCTGCGCTCCTTCTCAAATATTCTTTCTTCTTTTTTAGTAGCCAATGTGATCCCCCCTTTTTATTCTACTTCGTAGTAAACGAATCTGTTGATGACTGCGAGAACTACCGCGAGTATCGCGCCGACTATCGCAAAGTACGCCCATGCCATCGCAGCGGAGTATCCGTGCTCCCACTGCTTGGACTGGTTAAGTACCAGAGTCATAACGTCGTTGGAAGGATCTACGAAAGAGTCAACTATTGTATAAACGAGTGCGGAGATAAGGATAGGGCTGATATAGGGAACGGTTATCTTCCAGAAGTATTCCCAGGAGGTAGCACCCTCCATGGAAGCCGCTTCCTTCGCGGAGTAAGGTATACCCTGCAGCGCCGAGAGGAAGAGGATTATCTGGATACCGCACTTCCATATCAGGTTCATGATATCGGAAGTAAGAGTAGAGATAACGTTCGTCAGCTTATCGCTTATGTTGTAAATGCCTAAGAAGTTGAGCAGATCATCAACGAGGTTGGTCTCGAACATTGTACTGAACTGCTCGCTTCCGCCTGCGTAACCGCCGGTGCTCATGTTACCGTTGATGATGTCGATAACAGGACCGGTAGCGATGATAACAGGAAGGAAGAAGATCGCACGGGCAGCGGTTCTGCCCTTGAACTTCTGGTTCAGGATAACTGCGATGAATACCGAGAACACTATGATAAGCGGGGTATTGAGCAGTGTATCCTTGATCATTGCCGTCAGAGCGGGTACATAGTACTGATCCTTTCTGAAGGCGTTATAGTAGTTTTTGAAGCCGGGGTTTGACATCTGCATACCGCCGGTAACGATCTTAGTCTGGTGGAAGGAGTAGATGAGCGACTGGATCAGCGGTGCGATAAAGAAGTATATGCTTCCCACGAACCAGAGTGCTATAAAGCCGTAGCCGTATAACTGCTTTCTTCTCTCGTAGGGGATATTCAGTCCCTTGGGCTTAGCGGCTGCTGCGGAGACTATATCCGACTGGATGTCGTTGATCTCCGGTGCCCTATTGTTAGTATTATCTGCCATCAGCCGTTCGCACCTCCTTCTTCAACCGCGCCCTCTGCAACGAGATCTATCGTCTCGCCGCCGACCTTTACCTTGAGGTTTGCGGTATCTACTTCAATAACAACGTCAGCCTGACCGTCCTTGCTGAAGGTGGTCGTGATAACGTCGCCCTCGACTACATAATCAGAGATCGTGTAGTCACTGACTGCCGCCAGAACCTTTGACGCTACCTTATACTGATTAGCAGCATAATTTACCCAACCCGAGTAATGCGAGTAGAAGTAATCGTCGTCTCTGGTATCGAGCAGTTCATCTGCGTCCTCATAGATCATATCGTAATTCAGGTTAGAACCTGCCGCCAGAGCTCTCATGAATGTAAGATCGGTATTCGAGCTTGAGTTGATCGCCTTGGTGGAATAAGGAACGTAACCGTGAATAACCATCTGATAGAACGGGATATCGCAGTCTGTGATGTTGAACGAACTGGAGCAAACGGGGATATCGGTAACTGCGCTTACATAAGGCAGTACGTAGGAGTTTGCGCCCGCAGCGATGATCTTCTCTCCGCCGTCAACAGCAGCCTTGTATCCGTCCACGATCTTGTTCATCGTGTCGTTTCTGCAGGAGCTGTTCTTCTTGGAGTAATCGCTGACCAGCTTATACGACCAGTCGCCGTAGCCCACGTTGGTGATACCTGCGCTCGAGAAGCTCTTGAGAGTCTCATCGAAGATCTTGACGTAGGTATTGGGAGCGATAAGTGCGGGATACACGCCCGACATCGCAACGCCGAATGTAGGGCTGTATTCCGACTGTCTCGAATAAGCCGAGGACACGCGGATCGCGGTATTCGACAGCTGAGAGTAGCCCCAGCTTCCCTTCTTCATTGTGAAGTTGTTCATCGTACCGTAAACGACTGTGTTGTCGTTGTTAAGGCCGAGGAACTCACTGTTGCTTCCGAGCTTGCCGGAAGCCTTAGCCTTAGTGGAGACCTGCTGCTTTATCGACTTGTCCGTCCAGTCGTTATAGTTCATAACGATCTTGTCGGCGCCTGCCTTATTCAGCTCGTCGATTATAGTGCTTGCCTGCGAGAAGGTAGTGAGCTTCTTTCTCATGGTGATCGGGATACCGACGATGGACTCCTTCTTCATAACACCGCCGTAGGTGTCAACATAAAGAACGTTGTCGTTAGCCTCGGTCTTCTGCTCAAGACCCTTTCTCTCAACGAGGTAATCTCTGTATACCTTAGCACAGTCAGCGTAGTTTACGCCTTCGCTGTTGTCAATGGGGAAGTACTCAACGCCGAATCTGTCGGTCTTGATGCCGTACTTCTCGAAAACGGTGATCTTATTGGAATCTGTACCGCTCATGAAGAATTCATCGGTGCTGCGGGTCTCGAACATGAAGTAGCAGTTATTGTAAGCCTGCTTGTTCTGACCGCTTACCTGAGCGTTGGTCCATACATTAGCATCGCCTTCGGAAGCCACCATGACCAGTCCGTCGTTGCCCTGAACGGTAGCCAGAACAGGGATGTAAGCCTGCTCGGTAACACGGGGAGCGTTAAGCGGAACTGCGGTGTAATCGGTGCCGTATACTCTCTGCTGATAGCTGGAGTAATTGGTCTTGCCATTGTTGTAGTTGATAACTGCGCCGCCGCCGTCGGGGATTATCATGTAGCCCTCAACGGGAGCGCCCGTCGCGTCAACGGTGGAAGCCGCGCCCATGTAGGGGCAGAAGAGCAGCTTGGTAAGAACCTTACCGTTTTCGCTCTCGTTATCCTTCTCGACTATCTCCTTGGTGTCAACATACACATGGAGACTCTTGTCGGTCAGCTCAAAGTGAGTTGTGAATCTGACGCCCTGGGTACCGTAGTTGTAAGTTGCCGCAAAGCCGTTGGATTCCTTCTTGAACTTTACTCTTGCGCGGGAGGAGTAAGCGGGAGCAGGAAGCTCCGTTCTCTTCTCCTGTCTCAGGTCGCCGATATTGATACCCATGCTGGACTGAGCCATCTGTATCTGACCCTTCTTCATGGTGCCGTCCTTGCCGTCTACTACGGTAGGATCAGCCTCGGCGTTGATCGGAGAGCTCCACCAGCACTTACCCGAAGACTTGGTCTGCAGGCAGAATCTCAGGTTTTCGCTGTCCATCCACAGCTTTAAGCTGTCGTTTTCAGCAACTGCCTCGCAGCTCTTGAGCGCCTCCTCATCGGAGATCATTACTGCGGGCTCATCTTTATCATCATCCTCGTCCTCTTCGGACTCCTCGCCGTCGGCGTCTTCCGAAGCATCTGCATCAGCCTCAGCTTCAGCGTCGTCGGCTTCAGCCGTATCCTCGGTCTCCTCTGCCTCTGCTTCATCAGCCTCAGCATCGGCTTCGGCAGTCTCCTCGGCAGCAGCTTCGGTCTCAGCGGCAGCGGTTTCTGCTTCCGCACCTGCGTCAGCAGCAGTATCAGCCGCAACGGAGCCGATCGGCATCATCATGGAAAGAACGAGCGCAAACGTTAATACTTTTTTGTAGCTTTTATTTTGCATTTCACACCATCCTTTCCTCATCAGCCTCGTATCCTGTACGCGATCTCGGTGTAGATCGTGTATACGAATACGTAAACCTGCTGGAAGAGCGACAGAAGAAGTATCGCCAGGAAGAGTATCAGCAGCATTGCTACC
>CAMVIL010000042.1 GCA_947167535.1 uncultured Ruminococcus sp.
TTACGAACATCGGGTACTTGAGCTTTGCCTCAGCCTCCGCGATGACCTCTTCTATCTTGTCCATATCCCTGCGGCGCATGGGGACGTACTTCGCCATCGGTATGCCCGCCGCCTCGAGGATAACGTGTGTCATTTCCTTATCCATGCAGTTTGCCGAAGATATCATATCGCAGCCGACAAAGGGTATACCGCTCAGGGCAAGGAGTCCCTGTATCGTGCCGTCCTCGCCGTTCTTTCCGTGGAGTACGGGGAAGACGCAGTCGACCTTCAGGTCGTTGAAGCTGCCGTCCGACTCGAGGAGTATGAATCCCTTGTGCAGCGGGTCGGGGGAGAGTATGCAGGGGACGTTGTCGGGGTGCTGTTCCCACGAGCCGTCCACCATCTGCTCAAGGCTGCCTATGTAGCGTACCCAGTGTCCGCGTCCCGTTATGCCTATGGTGATGATCTCATATTCGTCCTTCGGTATGCTCCTGATAACGTGAGCCGCCGAAACGTTTGAAACGTCATGCTCGCTGGATCTTCCTCCGAAGATCACGGCTACCTTCTGTTTAGCCATTTTCAAATCCTCGCTATCTTCTCAAATTCTATGCTCCCGCCGAAAATATCCAGCGCCGAGCCAATAGTATAATCTATCCTTCCGCCGCCGAGTTCCCTCAGCAGCTCGATGTCAGCCATCGAAGCTATCCCGCCCGCGTAGGTGCAGGGGATGGGGCTCTCCGCCAGTATCTCGGCAGCTCCCCTCTCGATGCCGCGCTGCTTGCCCTCGGCGTCCGCCGCGTGCACCAGAAACTCAGCGCAGCTGTCCGCCAGACGTTCCAGAGTCTGAACATTCAGCTCCACGTCGGTGAACTTCTGCCAGCGGTCGGTGACGATGTAGTATCTGCCGTCCTCCCGCTTCTTGCAGGAGAGGTCGAGCACCAGCCGTTCTTTGCCGACTGCCCCCACAAGCTCCCTGAGCCTGTCCTCATCCACAGCCCCGCCGCGGAAAACGTAGCTGGTGACTATAACGTGGGAAGCTCCCATATCAAGGAATCTGCCCGCGTTGCCTGCGTTTATACCGCCGCCTATCTGCAGACCGCCCTCGTAAGCCGAGAGCGCCGCTTTTGCCTGCGCCACATCGGCATCGTAGTATTCGCTGCCTGCGGGGTTGAGTATTATCACATGACCGCCGCTGAGTCCGCGGCTCTTGTACAGCTCGGCGTAATGCTCCGCGCCGTATTCCGACACGAAGTTGTCCTTTGCAGCCGAACCCTTGTCAGCAAGCGTCGAGCCGACTATCTGCTTGACACTGCCGTTATGTATATCTATGCATGGACGAAAGCGCATTATTCGTCAGCTCCGTTCCTTATCCTGTTCTTCTTTTTCTTTTGCTTCGGAATCCTGCTTTTCCTTCTCCTCTTTTTCCATTTCCTTCTTTTCCTTCTTGCTGAAGGGCTCGTGAGGAGCAAAGGTTATCAGCAGCACAGTGCCCTTATCGGAAGTCCTCAGGCAGCTGTACATATAATCATATCCCGCATCGCTGCAGGCGTTTATCACGCCGCTCTGTATATCAAAGTCGGAGAACATATAGCTGTCGTTGGGAGCGAACAGCTCGCTTTCCTTGAACTCGACGTCTTCCATGTCAAAGTAAACTGCAACGTCGGAGTGTCCGCGCTCGGCAGCCTGTTTTATACAGTCTGCAAGCTGGCTGTAATCGGTGATGACCTGCTGTTCGCGGGTGGCGAAGAGCCAGTCGGTGCTCTCTGTGTAGGGAGCGTCGTCGGGCAGTACGTGCTCTATCGCGATCTCGTCGCGGGTGATGTTGAAGAACTGGTGCTTTATGTCTCTGTCGTCACTGTCGGGAACGGGGTCGTCCCATGTGGCGTCAACGTAGTACCAGCAGCCGTCCAGCTGAACGGTATTCCATGCGTGCTCGTCGCCCTCGCTGTCGGTGGAGTGAACGATGCCGCAGGGAATGCCCACCATATCCATAAAAAGCTTGAAGGTGGTGGTGTAACCCATGCAGACAGCCTCGCCGTTTATCAGCGCACCGTAGGGATCGGTGCTGTGCTTGCCTTCCATCTTGATAGCTCTCAGCGCGCCCTTGTCGTAGGTGCAGTTGCGGATGAGCCAGTCGTGGAGTGCCAGTTCCTTCTCATAGGGAGTCATCTCGGAAGTGACGCATTCTTCGATCACTTCAGATGCCTTATCGAGTATCTTCTGCTGGAACTTATCCAGCTCCTTGTCGCTGTTGCTCAGATATGCCTGAGCTATCGGCATGGTATCGAATATCTCAGCCTTTTCCTCAGCTTCCGAGCTGTCGGTATCGGCGCTGTCCTCAGCAGTCTCGGCCTCGGTCGCCTCGGCCTCGGATTCGCAAGTGATAGTGGTCTCCTCGGGCGGATAATAGATGAAATCTGTTTTCTCTTCTTCCGTGTTGTTAAATGCGCTGCAGCCTGTTGTGGTCATCATCAGGACTGCGGCGGTCAATGCTGCTAATTTACGCATACCGTCACCTCTTTCTCGCGTAAAGCGTTATCACTATATTATACACCATTTCACTGTATATGTCAAGCATTTCGGGCATTTTTGCCGCAAAAGAGGCCGCGCCCCCTGAAAAGGAGCGCGGCTCAGGATATCATTTCTTCTTTTTCTTCACGGCCTTGGACTTTTGCGGCTTCTTCTCGGGCTCTTTGGGGAGTCTGCCGTAGATGCGGGTCATCTCCCGTATATCGAGAGCCAGCTCGTCGGTGAGCTCGCCGCCCATGAGGCGCCACTGCCAGTTGCCGCCCAGCGTCGAGGGTATATTCATACGCGCCGCCGAGTCAAGCTCTAAGAAGTCCTGCATCTGCGCGATAGCGGTGTCGGCGATGCTTGCCCACGCCGCGCGGATGAGTCCGCGGGGGATCTCGCGGTTGCGCTTGACGTTCAGGTATTCGCGGCAGAACTTCTTCTCCTTGCGGGATATGGAATCCACCCAGCCCACGGCGGTCTCGTTGTCGTGGGTGCCCGTGTAGCAGACGCAGTTTGGGGAGGTGAAGTTGTGAGGCAGGTAGGTGCTCTCGCCCGAGGGGTCGAAGGCGAACTCCAGCACCTTCATGCCGGGGTATCCCGAGGCTTTGAGCATACGTCCCACAGCCTTGGTGATAAAGCCTAAGTCCTCGGCGATTATCCTCTGCTCGCCCAGCTCTGCCTTGACAGCCTTGAACAGCTTCATAGCGGGACCCTTTCGCCACTCGCCGATGACTGCGTCCTCGTTGCCGTAGGGTATGCAGTAGTAGCTCTCGAAGCCGCGGAAGTGGTCAATGCGGACCACGTCGTAGGTAGTGCAGGCGGCTCTCAGGCGCTCTATCCACCACTTGTAGCCCTGCTCTTCCATGTAGTCCCAGCGGTAGAGCGGGTTGCCCCACAGCTGACCCTTAGCCGAGAAAACATCGGGAGGACAGCCTGCCACGTCTATCGGCTTCTTTTCCTCGTCAAGCAGGAACAGCTCGGGGTGAGTCCACACCTCGACGCTGTCGTAGGCGACGTATATCGGGATATCCCCGATGAAATCTATCCCCAGCCCGTTGACGTACTCCTTCAGAGCCGTCCACTGCTTGTGGTACTCGTACTGCAGGAAGCAGTGGAATCCGATGTCGTCGGCGTACTGCTTCCGCGCCTTGTCAACAGCGGTCTTCTCGAACATGGCGAGGGGTTTCTCCCACTTGTACCAGCCGTCGCCGTCGTGGGCGAATTTCAGCGCCATGAACAGCGCATAGTCGGAAAGCCATGGGTTCGCCTTGGTAAACTCGGCGCAGGCGGTGTCGCCCGACTTCTTGTACGCTTCGTATGCCTTTCTCAGCACCTTGAATATCTTCTTGTATATCAGCCCGTAATCGACAGTGCCCGTCTCGCCCCACTTTATCTTCGTAAAGTCGGAGCGTTTGAGCAGACCCTCGTCGGCGAGAGTCTCCATGTCGATGAAGTAGGGGTTGCCCGCAAAGATGGAGAAGCTCTGGTAGGGAGAGTCGCCGTAGCTTGTGGGGGATACGGGGAGTATCTGCCAGTATTTCTGTCCCGCCTTGTGCAGGAAGTCGGCAAAAGCGTAGGCTTCCCTGCCAAGCTTTCCTATGCCCTGCTCACCCGAAAGCGAGGATATGTGCAGGAGTATTCCGCTTGCTCTCATGTCACACCTCCGTCAGAAAGTCACGGGCTTGATGCCCCAGATGTTCTCGGCGTAGTCCTTGATGGTGCGGTCGGAGGAGAACTTGCCCGCCGAGCACATATTCAGCCAGCACTTGCGTGCAAACTTAAGCTCGTCGCGGTACTCTGCGTTGGCGCGAAGCTTTGCCTCCACGTAGGACTTGAGGTCGCCCAGCAGGTAGTAGTGGTCGGGAACGTGCCATGAAGCACCGTCGGTGAGAGCCTGATACAGCTCCTTGAAGGTGCCCTCCTCGCCGGAATGCTCCGCCTCGTTGCAGTCGAAGAACTCGCCGTCTATCAGCTTGTCGAGGACGCGCTTTATCTTGGGGTCGGCAAGAAGCTCGCGGGGGTCGTACTCGGGCATTATCTTCTCAAGCTCCTCGACTCTCGCACCGAAGATGTAGTTGTTTTCCTCGCCCGCTTCCTCGGCTATCTCGATGTTTGCGCCGTCGTAGGTGCCGAGGGTGACTGTGCCGTTGAGCATCAGCTTCATGTTGCCGGTGCCTGAGGCCTCTGTGCCCGCGGTGGATATCTGCTCGGAGATATCGGAGCCCGCCACCAGATACTCGGCATAGCTGACGTTGTAGTTCTGTACAAAGATGACCTTTATCTTGCCCTTTACCTTCGGGTCGTCGTCGGCTTCTATCATGTCGCCGATGGCGTTGATGAAGCGGATTATAGCCTTGGCGCGGCGGTAGCCGGGAGCGGCCTTTGCACCGAAGATGAAGGTGGTGGGCGTAAAGTCAGTGATAGAGCCGTCCTTTAAGCCGTAGTAGATGTAGAGTATCGAGAAAGCGTTTAGAAGCTGTCTCTTGTACTCGTGGAGTCTCTTTATCTGTGTATCAAAAATGGTGTCGGGGTCAACGGTGCCGATGTCGGCGCGGTCGGTCTTCATGATGTAGTCCGCCAGCTGACGCTTTTTCTCCTTCTTTATCGAGATGAACTCGCGGAGTATTGCCTCGTCGTCGGCGTACTTTTTCAGCCCCGCCAGCTTATCTAAGTCCTTAACCCATTCTTCCGAGCCCAGCAGTCTGGTGATGAGCGCCGACAGCTCGGGATTGCAGAGCCTCAGCCATCTTCTCTGGGTGATGCCGTTGGTCTCGTTGAGGAAGCGCTCAGGATAGAGCTTGTACCAGTCGGCGAGAGTCTCGGCCTTGAGTATCTCTGTGTGTATCGCCGCCACGCCGTTTACGTGGGAGCCGACGTAGCACGCCATGTTCGCCATTCGGAGTTTCCCGTCGCCGATGGGGGCGATGTCGGCTATCTTCTCGCGGTCGAAGCCTTCGGGCTTGTTGGTGTAAAGCTCAGCCTTGAACTGCTCGGAGATCATCAGGCAGATCTCGTAAATACGGGGGAGAAGCCTGGACACGATCCTGACGTCCCACTTCTCGAGGGCTTCCTGCATGATGGTGTGGTTGGTGTAGTTGAACACCCTCTGCGCGATGCCGAGAGCTTCGGCAAAGTCATAGCCCTCGTCGTCGATGAGTATGCGTATCAGCTCGGGGATGGAGATAACTGGGTGGGTGTCGTTGAGCTGAATCTGCACGAAGTCGGGCAGAGTGTCCAGCGAGCCGTGGAGCTTCTTGTGTTTTTTGACTATATCCTGCACCGAAGCCGAGGAGAAGAAGTACTCCTGCTTTAAGCGGAGAATGCGTCCGTCCTCAAAGCTGTCGTTGGGATAGAGCACGGCGCTGATGGATTCCGCTTCGGCACGGCTCTCGAACGCCTTGATGAAGTCGCCCCTGTTAAAGCTGTCGAAATCGAAGCCATCGGGGGATTCCGCCTGCCAGAGCCTGAGAGTGCCGACATTATCGGTGTCATAGCCTATAACGGGCATATCGTAGGGCACAGCGGCAACATCAGCATCGCAGGCGTAGTGGACGATGACCGCATCCTCGTCGCAGCGGCGTGACCAGGGGTCGCCGAAGCGCTGCCAGTCGTCCTCCATCTCCTGCTGACCCAAATACTTGTCGATCTCCTGCTTGAAAAGACCATACTTGTAGCGTATGCCATAGCCGTCCAGCGGCAGGTCGTGGGTGGCAGCGGAATCTAAAAAGCAGGCGGCAAGCCTTCCCAGACCGCCGTTGCCGAGAGCGGCGTCCTCTATCTCCTCAAGCTCGGCGAGGGAGTGACCGTGGGCTTTGAGTGCGCTGTCGGCGTACTCTGTCAGCCCCGTGCAGAGCAGGTTGTTGTACACAGCTCTGCCCACGAGGAACTCCATCGAGAGATAGCAGGCTCTGCGGCCGTTCAGATGAGCGGCGCGGCTTTTCTGCCAGCTGTCGTCTATCTCCTGCATGACCGCCGCCGATACAGCCTGATGCAGCTGCCGGGGAGTCGCATTTTCAAAGCTCCTGCCGCCGAGATGATAGGACACCTCCGACTCAAAGCCTTCCTTTGTGATATCAAATCTCATTTTTCCTTACCTCCGTATAGATTATTCACGCCGCCCGAAAAATTGCGGCTGGGGGTCGATTTTATGAACTAAGATTAACAGCTTCACATATTCTGCCACAAGCAAAAATGCTGGCAATGGCATTTTTTGCGCCGCGATACAATAAAGCCGGCGAACGAAGTTCGCAAAAGGAGCGCAAGCTCCGTTGCCCGTGCAAAGCGCGGGCTACGGCTTTATTATACCACATTTCCACATAAATTACAATACCCTTACAAAAATATTTTAAAGATTTGTTAATATTGCATAAACACACGTATTCCCCGTTGACATTGACAACACCCCCGAAATATGATACAATGATTATATATGCTATGATAATCCCACAAACAGAAAGGACTCAACTATGGAAGACAACAGACCAACGGTGCTGAGCGTCGAGCACCTGTCAAAGCAATATAAAAAAGGCGTCTACGCTTCACAGGACGTCACCTTTGACGTGAAAGAGGGCGAGATCTTCGCGCTCATAGGTCCCAACGGCGCAGGAAAGACCACCACCATCCGAATGATAGCCACCCTGCTCAAGCCCACCGAGGGCGACGCTAAAGTCGGCGGCTGTTCGATAAAGACCGACCCCGCAGGCGTGCGCGGGAACCTCACCTACCTCCCCGACGAGGCGGGCGCTTACAAGAATATGAAGGGCAGGCAGTACCTGCGCTTTATGGCGGAGATGTACGCCGACAACCGCAGTCAGGTTGACGGGTTCGTCAAAGAGGCGGAGAAGATATGTGCGCTGGGCGACAGGCTCGACGACAAGATCGAGACCTACTCCCGCGGCATGACGAGAAAGCTTCTGCTCGCCCGCACCATTATGTCCAAGCCGAAGATAGCAATACTCGACGAGCCGACCTCGGGACTTGATATCATCAACGCCCTCGAGATACGCCGCATGATAAAGGAACTGGCGGCGGACGGCATGAGCTTTCTGCTGTCCTCACACAATATGCTGGAGATAGAATACGTATCCGACCGCGTGGGCATAATCGCCAAGGGGCATCTGCTGGTCACCGGCAAGCCCAGGGAGCTCCTAGAACGCTACGAGGCTCAGAACCTTGAGGAAGTTTTTGAAAGGGTGGTGAACGAGAATGAAGTTCGTTAGTCTTTTGAAAAAAGAGCTCCGCGAGATGCTCAACACCCAGACGATATTCATGCTGGTGCTCATGCTCTTCATGATGTACGGCATGGGCGGTATGCTCAACAAGTCCGCCGAGAAAGCCAGCGAGGAAAGCAGTAAGATAACCATCTGCGACCTCGACGATACCAAGTTCACACAGTCGGTGCTGATGTTCCTCGAACATCCCACCAGCGATATGCAGAACGAGGTCAACAGTATCACCCTCAATTCCGACGACTACGCCGCCGAGCTGGACAGGCTCGGAGTCAAGAGCTTCGTTATCATACCCGAGGGCTTCACCGACAACATCAACAACGGCAAGCAGGCTCAGGTCACCTACGTCAGCCGCATGACTTCAATGTCGATGCTCTCAAACGTAAACGTAGGCTCCGAGACGGCGCTTCAGCTTATAAGCTCTGCCGTCAAGACCGCGATGTACTCCGACTTCAAGAGCCGCGGCAAGCTCACCGACAGCGAGGCGGCTCTCATAGAATCGCCCGTCACCGTTGAGGAATGCACCATAGTCCGCGACAAGAGCGAGAGCATCTCTCAGCTGATACTCTACTCCAGCCTTTACAGCCGCTCGCTGTTCATGCCGATGGTGGTGTACATACTGATACTGCTGGGCTCCCAG
>CAMVIL010000043.1 GCA_947167535.1 uncultured Ruminococcus sp.
CTTCCTGATCGTAGTCGTCACCCTCGTAGTCATCCTTGATGCCGAGATAAAGCTCAAGCGAAGCTCCGCCCAGCGTGTTGAAGTTGTTGCTCAGCGTCTTCTGGATGGAGTTGCCGATGGTGGTGATGGTGATAACGGCGCTGATACCGATGATGATACCGAGCATCGTCAGGAACGACCTCATCTTGTTTATCATCAGCGAAGCGAACGCCATCTTTATGCTTTCTATAAAGTTCATTCTGCTTCCGCCTCCTCTCTGTCAGAGTCGGAGCCGGAGCCTGCGAGTGAATCTATCCTCTCGGCGTCAGAGATTATCCTGCCATCGGAAATGGTTATCATGCGGTCTGTTTCCGAAGCAAGCTCGGGGCTGTGAGTGATGAGCACTATCGTCTTGCCCTCCTGCTTGTGAAGCTTGTGGAAGAGATCCATTACCATTCGTCCCGTCTTTGTGTCCAGTGCGCCCGTAGGCTCGTCGGCGAGGATTATCGACGGGTTGTTTGCCATAGCTCTGGCTATCGCCACGCGCTGTTTCTGACCGCCCGAGAGCTGGCTGGGGTCGTGAGTAGATCTGTCGCCCATGCCCACAAGCTCCAGCAGTTCCATAGCGCGTTCGGTGCGTTTTTTCTGCGGGACTCCCGCATACAGGAGCGGAAGCTCAACGTTCTTCACCGCGTTTATCTTCGGGATAAGGTTGAAGTTCTGGAAAACGAACCCTATCTCTTTGTTTCTGATACGGCTGAGCTGTATATCGTCAAGCGACTTGGTATCGTTGCCGCTGAGCGAATAGCTGCCGTCTGTCGGTCTGTCGAGCAGACCTATTATGTTCATAAGCGTACTCTTGCCTGAGCCCGAAGGTGCGAGTATTGATACGAATTCCCCCTCGTTGATATCAAGCGCTATATCGAACAATATCTGTAACTCATTAGGCTCACCGATGTAATACTTCTTCGTTACAGATTCCATGTGTATAACGGGGAAATTACTCATTTACCATGATCCTTCCTCCGTCAGTGACGGGCTCGAGCAGATCATCGCCTTGGGGGTTTTCGATGATGAGATCGCCTTCCTTGATATCGCCGCCTGCGACTTCGGTGTAGAAGTCAGACTCTGCGCCTGTGGTGATCTCTACCTTCGTTGCTGTATAGCTGCCGTCGTTCTCCTTATTGGGAGTAGCGACGAATACATATTTCTTGTCGTCCTATTCGATCACGCCCGAATAAGGCACGGAGAGCTTTTCTCCGACAGCGTCGACAGTGATCTCAACGGAAGCGCTCATACCGATGAGCAGCTTTTCGCTGGTGGTGTCAAGGGTGACTTCTACCTTGTATCCGCTGCCGTCGCCGCCTTCTCCCATCGCGGAAGCGTCGCTGGAGATAACGTTTACGATACGTGTGATCTTTGCGGGCATCTTCTCATCGGGCAGCACCTTAGAGGTAACTACCGCTTCCATACCCTCTGCGATCTGAGTGATCTCGGTCTCCTTTACGGTAAGCTCGATGACGGTCTTGTCGGTGTTGACGATAGTCATGAGCGAAGCCGACGAAGGGATAGTACCCTCGTTTACGTTCAGAGCGGTGATAACGCCGTCCTGAGGTGCGGTAACGGTACACTGCTCAAGCTGTTCCTTGAGATCCTTGAGCTCCTTCTGATCCTCGTCCTCGTCGTCGTACTTCTCGGCATCTATGACGTCCTGATATCCCTGGATAGTCTCGTCCCACTGCTCGATGGTATCATTATATGAATCCAGCGCAGTAGTAACGGCGTCATCGTAAGTCGAGAGAGAGTCGTAGAGCGAATCTATCTGAGCATCGGCGGTAGCGAAATCATAGTTGCTTTCTTCGCCGTCGCTGAGGTGAGAGTTATACTCGTTCACCAGCGAGTTGTACTTGCTATAAGCGGCGTCGCGCTCCTTGACAGCCTTGTTGTAAGCACGCTTTGCGCGGGAGACTGCGACCTCCTTCTTGGTCTTTGCGGTCTCAAGGTCGCGCTCGTTCTTCTCGTGGCTGCTCTCGGTCTTCTTGTCGCTGTTCTTGATCCTCTTCTTGAGCGAGTTATACTTCTCGCGGATCTCGGTATCATCAAATACGCACAGCACATCGCCTTCCTTGACGTGGTCGCCGATGCTGACATTGACCTCCGACACCTCAGCCGTGAGCTTTGTGGTAACGTCCACAGTGCCGTTGCCGATGACCTTGCCCGAGTTCGAGATGGTCTTTGAGAGATCGTTCTCCCCGGCCTCGATCACCGAGTACTTGCCGCCCATGGCAGCCATAGAGCTCTTGACGCCGGCAACCGTGGAATAGGCCGTATAGCCCCCTCCTGCGACTACCAACGCAATTAGCACGCCGATGATAATCTTGTTTTTCTTTGCCATTTTGTTGTCCTCCTGTATGGTTTTATATATCTGTATGGAGAAATAATTGTTCCCCAATTTATTATAGCACTTTATGAAATCCGTGTCAATAAATGAGTATACAAAATATCTAACAAAGAGAAGCTATTAATTGTGCATAGTATAGTACACGTAATACGATTATTTTAAGCGATATGGCAGTATTAACATCGGGCAGGCATAACAGAAAGCACCCCGCCAAAAATTCAGCGGAGTGCTTTATTTAGGTGACTGTTGAACAGTTGAGGTCTGAAATCACTGATCTGCCGCAGCGTCGGTGGAAGCTGTGTAAGGCAGATATTCGCCCGTAGTCTCGTCGAGCATATATATCGACTCCTCGCCCACGCTTTTGGCGAGTGTCGCGATCTTGGTATAGATCTTCGACTTGTAGGAGTAGTAATCGAATATGTAGCAATCCTGCTCAGCGCCGTCGAGTTCCAGCTGCTCGGTGCCCTTGAAGGCAAACATCTTCTTGCCCTTGACATCGGGGAATGCGCTGTGTGCTGCTTCGGAAACGGCTTCAAGCTGATCCTCCTCGCCCTTGGGGAGCTTTACGAAGCTGTCCTTGTCCTCGGGCAGAGACTCCTCGGGAGCCTCAGTCTCAGCAGCTGCTGTCTCGCTGATCTTTTCGGGCTTCTCGGCAGGCTTTGATGCACAGCCTCCGAACATAACAGCCGCAAGACAAACCGCAATTACCGAAACACGAATTTTCATTTATATCCTTCCTTTTTGAGAGATCGTCTTATATAATACTTTTCCTTATCACGACATCAGTATATCACACTTTTTCTGGCGTGTAAATAGATGTAAAGAATATTTAATAAAAAAATTCCGATTGCAACAAAAAAGCTGCAATCGGAAGATAAATTTTATGTCATCTCAACCAAAGAACAGGTTCGATTTTTGTAAGTATTAAATATAAGAATATTATGATAAAGACAAGCTGCACAAATCTGACAGGTGTTTATTGTGCGATGTAACCTTATACCTTAGCAACTGCGATAGTCACCTTTTCGCCGTTGATATCCCATTCCTTACCCTCTGCGGAGTCAGCGGAAATGATGTCCTCTGCCAGAACATCGTGGCTGATGGTGTCGCGGTTGCGCTCTGCCAGTGCGGAGAGCTTCTCGTTGCCTGCGAGGGTAACGGTGATGTGATCCATTACCTCGAAGCCCGAGTCCTTACGCATAGTCTGTATCTTGGAGATAAGCTCACGGACATAGCCTTCCTCCTCCAGCTCGGGAGTGAGGTTGGTGTCGAGCACAACGGTAACGCCGCCGTCTGTCAGGCTGTAGTAGCCCTCCAGCTGCTGGGTGTCGATGAGCAGGTCTTCCTTCTCGAGAGTTATCTCGCCTGAGGAGATGTTAAGCTTTATGCTGCCCTCAGCCTCAAGCTGAGCGTAAGCCGCCTGACCGTCCAGCTCGGAAAGTCCTGTGCGGATCTCGTTTAAGTATCTGCCGTACTTGGGTCCCAGAGTCTTGAGCTGGGGCTTGAAGGTGTAGCTTACAAATCCCGAAGTGTCGTCCTTGAACTCTACGTTCTTGATGTTCAGCTCGTCCTTGATGATGTCTACGTACAGACCGTGCAGCTCGCTGTCTGCCTTGACATACATTGAAGCCAGAGGCTGACGGTTCTTTCTGTTGGAGCCGTTTCTTGCGGAACGTCCCAGAACTACTATCTTCAGCACCTCGTCCATGTCAGCTTCCAGCTGAGCGTCGATAGCCGACTCGTCGGCTTCGGGATAGCTGCACAGATGTATGCTCTCGGGAGCGGTCTTGTCGTTTGTGCGTACTATGTTCTGATAGATCTCCTCGGTGATGAATGGAACCATCGGAGCCGCGCACTTGCAGACGTTGACCAGTGCGGTGTAAAGGGTCATGTATGCCGCGATCTTGTCGTCGGTCATATCCTCTACCCAGTAGCGCTCACGGCCGCGGCGTACATACCAGTTGGAGAGGTCGTCCACGAACTCCTGCATAGCCTTTGCAGCTTCGGGCAGGCGGTAGTTTGCGAGGTTGTCGTCGGCAAGCTTTATCATGGTGTTCATCTTGGAGAGTATCCACTTGTCCATGACGGTCAGCTTGCAGTCTGCGAGATTATACTTGGTGGGATCGAAGCTGTCGATGTCTGCGTACAGCACATAGAAAGCATAGGTGTTCCAGAGTGTGCCCATGAACTTTCTCTGACCCTCTGTAACCACCTTGCCGTTGAACTTGTTGGGCAGCCAGGGCTGGGAGTTGGTGTAGAAGTACCAGCGGATAGCGTCAGCACCGTAGGTGGAAAGAGCGTCGAAGGGATCAACAGCGTTGCCCTTGGACTTGGACATCTTCTGTCCGTTCTCGTCCTGAACGAGACCCAGAACTATTACATTCTTATAAGGAGCCTTGTCGAACAGCAGGGTGGATATCGCCATCAGCGAATAGAACCAGCCTCTTGTCTGGTCAACCGCCTCGGAGATGAAGTCTGCGGGGAACTGAGACTCGAACAGATCCTTGTTCTCAAAGGGATAGTGGTGCTGAGCGAAGGGCATAGCACCCGAGTCGAACCAGCAGTCGATAACTTCCGACACTCTCTTCATCTGACCCCCGCACTTGGGGCACTTGATGGTAACAGCGTCGATGTAGGGACGGTGGAGCTCGATATCCTCGGGGCAGTTGTCGGACATGGATCTCAGCTCCTCGATGGAACCGACGGAATGTCTCTGACCGCACTCGCACTCCCAGATGTTAAGGGGAGTTCCCCAGTAACGGTTACGGGAAATGCCCCAGTCCTGAACGTTCTTCAGCCAGTCGCCGAAACGTCCCTCGCCTATGCTGGGGGGGATCCAGTTTACGGTGGCGTTGTTCTTTATCAGCTTCTCGCGCATCTCGGTCATCTTGATGAACCATGTGTCGCGTGCGTAGTATATCAGCGGGGAGCTGCATCTCCAGCAGTGAGGATACTCATGCTCGAACTTGGGCGCGGAGAACAGCTTGCCTTCGCTATCGAGATCCTTGAGGACTTCGGGGTCGGCCTTCTTTACGAACAGACCCGCGTAGGGAGTCTCCTCGGTCATGTTGCCCTTGCCGTCAACGAACTGAACGAAAGGCAGGTCGTACTTTCTGCCGACATTTGCGTCGTCCTCACCGAAAGCGGGAGCGATATGTACGATACCTGTACCGTCGGACATGGTAACATAATTGTCGCAGGTGATGTAGTGACCCTTCTTGCCGAGCTTCGCAACATAATCAGCAGTACACTCAAACAGCGGCTCGTACTCCTTGTACTCCAGGTCGGTGCCCTTGCAGCTCTCGATGACCTCGTAAGCAGGCTTGCCGTCCTCAGCGAGACTGCCCAGAACGGTATCCAGCAGAGCCTCTGCCATGATGTATGTATAGCCGTCGGCAGCCTTTACGCGGCAGTATGTCTCGTCGGGATTCACGCAGAGCGCAACGTTGGAGGGCAGAGTCCAGGGGGTGGTCGTCCATGCGAGGAAGTAAGCGTCCTCGCCCTTTATCTTGAATCTTACAACAGCCGAGCGCTCCTTGACCAGCTTATAGCCCTGTGCAACTTCGTGAGAAGAAAGCGGAGTTCCGCAGCGGGGGCAGTAGGGTACTATCTTAAAGCCCTTGTAGAGCAGACCCTTGTCGTAGATCTGCTTGAGCGCCCACCACTCAGACTCGATGAAGTCGTTGTGATAGGTAACGTAAGGATTCTCCATATCAGCCCAGAAGCCGACGGTGCCCGAGAAGTCCTCCCACATACCCTTGTACTTCCACACCGATTCCTTGCACTTGGTGATGAACGGCTCGAGACCGTATTCCTCGATCTGCTCCTTGCCGTCAAGACCTAAAAGCTTCTCCACCTCCAGCTCAACAGGCAGACCGTGAGTGTCCCAGCCCGCTTTTCTGGGTACCATATAGCCCTTCATGGTGCGGTATCTGGGTATCATATCCTTGATGGCGCGGGTCAGAACATGACCGATATGCGGCTTGCCGTTTGCAGTCGGGGGGCCGTCGTAGAAAACATAGCTCTCGCCCTCTCTTCTGGTGTCGATGGACTTGCCGAATATATCGTTATCAGCCCAGAACTTCTCGACCTGCTTTTCCCTCTGAACAAAATTCAGATTGGGGTCAACTTTCTTGTACATTGACTATCATTCCTTTCGGTTTTGTATCTATGTTACTTTTATTGTTTGCTTATCTGTCGGGGCGGGTCTCTGTAATCGGGAGCACCGCCTCAGAAATAAAAAACTCCGCCCCGCGTAAACGGGACGGAGCATAAATGCTCGCGCTTATAACCACCCATTACAACGTACCGACATACGAGTTCCCGTTAACGCAGGAAATGCGGCGCAGCCTACTCGGAAGTCCTTTAGGTGCGCGGCTCGGGAGTGATATTCGGCAGTGGGTTACTTGTACCGCGCTCACACCCTCCGCGGCTCGCTGAGAACAGCCATGCTGTCCCTGAACTTCACCAAAAGCCTACTGTCTCCGTCAATGCCTTTGACTATACTATATTAGTATATCACCGCCTTTTCGGTTTGTCAAGGGCTGTAATATAAAGTTTACAGTTTTTGTTTTCCGTCGCCCGCGCTCTCCAAGGGCAGTCCGTGTTAAAACGGAAGTTCGGAGAAAACCCTTAGTTTATGGGGGTTTCCCGAACTTCCGCTCTTTTTATTCAGAGCGGAAGTTCGGTTAGTTTTTGGAACTTCCGTTTTATCTTATTTTAACGGAAGTTCCAAAAACGCTGTAATAGCGCGGTTTGCGTCCAACTTCCGTTTTAAGTCACAGTGCCCTTGGGGACAGCCATCAAGGACAGGCGGCAAACGCGCTCCCAAGAACACTCCGAGTTAAATTAAATCCTCGGCGCAAACCGCGGTATTTCAACGTTTTTTCAGATTAAATCCTCGTGACGGTAAATTAAATCCTCGAGGATTTAATATAAGCAAATATATTAAATCCTCGTAAACCCCACGTAATAGCACACTTTTTACCGAGGATTTATTTTAAGTAACAGTGCCCTTGGGGAAGCCGTCAAGGGCAGTCCGAGTTAAAACGGAAGTTCGGAGAAAAGCCTTAGTTTATGGGGGTTTCCCGAACTTCCGCTCTTTTTATTCAGAGCGGAAGTTCGGTTAGTTTTTGGAACTTCCGTTTTATCTTATTTTAACGGAAGTTCCAAAAACGCTGTAATAGCGCGGTTTGCGTCCAACTTCCGTTTTAAGTCACAGTGCCCTTGGGGAAACCAAAATGCCGCAGCTCAGACCGAGAGACTGCGCGTCAAAAAACACTTGACAAGAGGGGGCGGTTTGGTGTACAATATTATATATAGCTTTAGATACCTGACCACAAAAGGAGAGAATACTGCCATGGACGACGTCGGACGAACGTTACTGCTCGTTTACGTTATCATTTACATAATAATAACAGTGCTTATGCACATACTGGGGCTGTCTTTACAGACCGTCACTCGCTCCCTCGACGAGGAGCTGGACGAGCGGGGACTGTCTCCTGACAAGCTGCGCTTTGGAACGCTCTGCACGCAGATATTCTGCGGGGGACTGGCTGGTGCTGCGGTGCTGATAGGGGTAATGTCGCCTTTACAGCTCCTGATATACCGGCTGAAAGATAATGGGCTGATGGAAAAAGTGCTTGGCATGACATACGGGGGACTGCTGGAGACAGCTGTGCTTCTTATCAGCGCTATACTTTCTCTCGGCTTATACGCCGCCCTCTGTACCGAAATACCCCGCAGAGCCGCCAAGACCGGCTCCCTCACGGGTGACAGCGGCGAGGCGTTCGCCCGCAGGACGTTCAAGTATCTCCGCTTTATGCTGGGACTGTTCTCGCCCGTTATAGGCGTCGGCAGACTTGTCACGGCTCTGTTCTCGAAGATGTATTCCGTCCGCCCCGAATCGGACGACGACAACGGCGAGGAGCTTATACAGCTCATCGGCGAGGAAAATGAGAACGGC
>CAMVIL010000044.1 GCA_947167535.1 uncultured Ruminococcus sp.
CTTTCCAGTCTGCGAAGCTGCATATTCTTTCTAAGCCCCGAAAGCTCCGCGCGGTCTATCAGCACCGTGGAACCGAAGTAGAGCGACTTCATGGCGCTCTCGCAGTGCTCGCTGAAACGCCCGACTCCGAAGAAGTCCTTCTCCGCCGCCAGCAGCTTCGCCTTCACCGTCACCTCGGCGCGGCAGCTTCCGCTCACGCTGTCAAGCTTCGACAGCTTAACGCTCTCCGCCGAGAGAAAAGCCGTGTCCCCGCTGTCGGGCTCGCCGCCGAACCCAAGTCTCACCGCAAAGCCCGCCGTCGAAAGAGCGCCGCTTACCAGCGTCATGGCTGTGTCACATATCGCCATTTGAATGTCCTCCTTTCGTCATACTCCGATAAACGCAAACTCCAGCGGAGCTGCTATCCCCGCCGCCGTCAGCTGTCCGAACGCCTCGCGGCGAAGCTCCGACGCGGCTTTTAGGACATCGCCCTTTTCTCTCTGAGCTGTCACCTTGCCTGTCTCGCTCATAACGGGACGCTCCGTGAGCCAGAGTATCATGCTGTGGTCGTAGACCGCAACAGCCGCCGCCGCGTACTCGCAGAGTCTGAGCTCTCCCTCTGTCAGCTCATCGGGAGCCTTGTTCAGATGGCTCAGCACGAACTGCTCGGCGTTGTCGAAGATGCTGCCCTCTGAAAACTCCTCGGCGGGCATTCCCGTGACGCTTAAAAATCTGCTCTTCACTCTGTCGTAATCAAGATATTGCATAGCGCTTCTCCTTTCCTGCGCCGACCCGATATACGGCATATCCCCACCGTTTTGCGGCGGGGATATATCCGTGAAGGTCGGTTTTAAATATCAATTGATTGTTAGCTGTCCCGCTTTTCAGCGGGGTCTTGTGATCTTACTGCTTATCAGGAAGCTCCGCCGCCTGCGGCTGCCTTCTTGAGCATCTTTACTGCACCGCCTGTGAGCACCGATACTCCGCAGAGGATGGAAGCCTCGACCTCCTCGCTCTGGGTGGAGAGCAGCTTGTCGCAGTCGATGATGACGTCGGTGCCGTAGATGACTTCTGCCGCGCACTTGCTGTCGATGCCGATGACCTTATCGGAATCAAGGCTGGGGCACTTGATGAGAGTCACGCCGTAGGGGGTGACTACCCTGCCGCTGCTCATGAAGTCGCTGACGCAGTACTTCATCTCGGTGAGGGCGAGGATATCAGCCATCATTGCAGGCGAGCAGAGCATTACGTCCATGTCGTAGTCGCTCATGGAAGCCCAGAAGGATGCCAGCGCCGCGTAGCTGATGGATGTGTCGTAGGTAGTCGCAGTGGAAGCGGAAGCGGTGGAGAATGCAGTCGCTGCCGCGGTGTTGATGGCGCGGGAGATGTTGGCGCCCAGTCCGCGGAGTATCACGCCGAAGGCTTCAAGTCTCTGCTTGCGGACAGACTCGTAGGAGCAGGAGAGCTTTCTTGCGAACTTGGTGAGTGCCGCTGCACTTGCGCCCAGCGCAACAGTAGTGGTGGGCACGCTGCCGTTCTGCTGGACGCCTGCTGTGGTGCCGCTTACGGTCACGGTCAGGGGTCTGTAGTCGTAGGAGTCGGTCTTGCCCTGAGCCGCGGTGATGTAGGGCAGCAGGGAAACCTCGTCCATGCCGTCCTTTATCTGACGGCGTACATACTCGGGGAACAGCACTGCCGACTCAGTGGACAGGAAGAACTTCTCTACCCTGTCGCAGCCCTCGCCCGATACCTTGATATCGAATCTCTTGAGCTGTCTCTCGAAAGCGTCCAGCTGCTCGAGGTCTGTACCCTTGTACTCGCTGTCGGGGTCAAGCTCGCTCAGGACCTCGGTAAAGCTCTTGCCTGTGATGGAATACATTCCCTTTTCAAGTTTAACATCATTGTACATAGTTTTTTCCTCTCTTTCGTTTTCTTTGGTTTGTGTATGTTATGCCTTTGCCGAAAGCCCGCCGGTCTGTCGGGCGGTATATTCACAGCTTTCGCGCCTGCGTTCCCGCTGCGGCGGAGACTTCCGGAGTCGGGCTGTGGGGCTTACTTTTTCAGCTTGACCCCGCCTATCATCGGCTTGCTGCCGCCCTCGGCGGTCCGGGGTGCGCTGTTTGCCCTCGCGCTCTTGCCATGCTTCCTCGTCTGCTCCTTGAAGGCCAGCAGCTGGTCTACCGTCATACCCGCGCAGACTACACCTACCGTCTCGGCGGTGTAAGCGGGTACGCAGAACTGACCCAGCCTTACTATCTCAGCTCTCAGGTCGGCGCGCGCCTTTTCTATCTCGGCGTCACGCTGGAGGACGGCGTTCTTCAGCGCCTTTATCTCGGTCTCTCTGCTGTCGGCGAGGGACTTTGTGATGCCCGCCGCAGGCTGTGCGGGAACCGCCACGAATGACCACTCGTAAGCGTCGGTGGGCTCGCCTAAGATATACTCGCAGAGCTTGCCGCCGTACATCCTGCCCTTGACGTGGGAGCAGCCCTTTTTGCGCTCGTCGGCGCCGCATATCGAGCAGGTCTTCTTGCCCACCAAACAGCTCACCGACACCTCTTTCTTGATGCCGCCGTCTATCTCGCTGATGAAGTCCTCGTTGGCTTTGGTGCGCATCATGTACGCCATCGCCTTTACACAGTGGTAGACCTCACCGCTTCGGGTCGTGCGTTCGGGGTCGCTTATGAGCTCCGCGGAATAGATCCGCGCCGTCTGGTTCTTGCCCTTCGGGTCGTGGTCGAAGATGCCCGTCTTGCCGACGAACAGCTCAGCCAGACGTTCCAGCGCGGGTATCGAGAACCTCTCGCAGTCGCGGTCGGTCTCGTTGTCACAGAGCACCACGGGGAAGGTGTACACCTCCTCGGGGGAAAGCTCCCGCCTTGCCAGCTTGTTTATCAGCTCCATGTCCTTGTCGCTGACAGAAGTTATGTTTTCCATAATGACTCTCTCCTTTCCTTATGCTTCAAGCGCCTGCTCAATCTGCGCCGCCTGAGCGTTCATAAGCCGCGCCTTCGCAAGCGATTCCTCGTCCTGTAAGTTTACGTTCTCCCATACCACCTCGACCCGCTCGCCGATGCCGTTGATGTCGCAGTAGAGACGGACTATCTTCATGATGGTCTGGGTCAGCAGTCTGCGGTAGTAGTCTATCTCGCTGGTGAGGATATCCGCCTGCTGTGAGCTCATGCGCTCGGTGGTAGACCAACTCAGCCCCAGCAGAAACGGCGGTATCGACAGCTTTGAGATTATCTGCTCCAGTATCTGCCGCACGGGTATCTCGGTGTCGAGTATCACGCCGTCCGCGCCGATGACCTTGATGTCCACGTCGCCCACAGCCACGAAATCCTTGATGTTGCCCGCCTTTGAAGCGGTCATGCCGTCCGCCCACTGACGGGCTATCTCCATAGCACGCTCCTTAGCGAAAGCCTGCTCGCCCTCCCCCGAGGGCTTGTAGGTCACGGCGTAGCGGACGTTGCCCGCGCGGTCGAAGTTTTCGCCGACGGTCTTGTATATCTCCATCAGTATGTCCGCCAGTGCGGGCAGCCCCCTCAGCAGCGAGGTGCCGCAGGGATTCTTCGGAGTCGGGTTCTGAACCGAGTAGAGTATCCTCTCGGGGTGCTGACAGCGGAGCTTCTCGCCAGTGAGCAGCGAGTAAATCTCGGTGCCGCCGTCCTCGCCGCAGCGGACGCTGTAAAGGGTGCAGTCGGCGCAGTAAAGCCCCGCTATGTCGCCACTGTCCTCGTTGAGAAGCACCTCACCGAAAGCTCTGCCATAGGTCAGCAGGCTGTCTAAGTACATCTCGGTGAAGGTGCTGAGGGAGTTTCCCGACACCGACACGGGGAGCTCATCAAAGAACTGGTTCAGCCGCTCGGCTGTCTCCTCGTTCTCGCACTTAAAGCTGAACCCGCCCGTAAGTCTTACGAGCTTCGATATCGCCGCGTCGATGACCGGGACGTTAGCCCTCAGCGATTCGTAGAGTCCCTCCTCCATCATTCTCGGGTGCGGCGCGAGCCTGAAGCCCGTCTGCCGCCCCGCTCCCGCAGTCACCTCGGTAAATCCTGCGGGAGTCTCCTTCTTTCTTTTAAACATAGATTTCATCTCCTATCCTCTTTCAAGCGCCAGCACGAAAAAGCTGTCGCCGCCGCGTCCGGAGATGTGGTTGACAAAATATCTCACATCGTCCATCGCGTGGTCGTTTTCTTTTAGCGGGCGGTCGGCGGCGGCGCTGTCGTCCCAGCGGTACTGGCTGAACTCGCGTATGCAGTCGGCACAGCTTTCGGAAAACCTCAGCCGCCCTGTGTTCAGCATATCCGCCACACGGCTTATCCCCGCCAGCACTTCGTTGTCGGCTTTCTTCACGCGGTATTTGCCGTGCCGCTGTATGCAGGTGATGAAGGACGCCGCCGCAGGGTCTACCAGCACGCACTCGATCTCCCGACCGCCTGTCAGCTCCTCGAGAGCCTTGTAGTGCTCCTCGTCTGTCCTCGGCATACCCTCGCGCTTCGAGTCGTAGTAATACTCTTTGATACGGTACCACACTCCCCCGCTCTGACCCCACAGCCCGAAGCTGGAAGGGTTGACGGTACCGTAGTCACAGCTGACGATGTATTTCTCAAAGCTTTCGGGAAGCTCCTTCGAGACGTGCTTTTTAGGCGAGAACATCGGGTAGATGAGACCCGTCACGTCGCACCACTTGCCGAGGATGAACCTGTCGTAGAAGGCGCCGCTGTACAGCCGCTCGTAGCGCTTCCTGACCCGCCCGCTCAGCGAGGGATTGTCCTTCATGGTGAAGTGCATGACCAGCATTCTCTTTTCATTTGCCTTGTCAAGCCACTCCCGCTTGAACCAGTGTCCCGAGCCCGCGGGATTGCAGTTGAACCAGAGCTTCGAGTCTGGCAGAGAGCATCTCGCCACAGCCTGCTCCACAAAGCTTCGGGGCATCAGCACCGTCTCGTCGAACAGCACTCCCCCAAGGGTCATGCCCTGTATCAGCGCCGCCGAGCTTTCGTCCTTGCCGCCGAAAAGGTAGAAGCTGTTGCAGCGTCCCGACATGGAAATGTCGATCCTGTTCTGCGACTGCCTGTACCTCACCCCGAACTGCATCAGCTCGCATATCCTCATGATGTGGTCGAGGATATTGCGCTTGGCAGAGCTTATGGTCTTGCCGCATATCGCGAAGCTGGCACCGTTGAACCCCGCCATCGCCCACATTATAAATGAGTAGGTCATAACGGTGGTCTTGCCCGACCGCACTGCTCCGTCGCATATCACGCCGTCCAGCTCGGCGGTGGGCTTTTCGATCCACCAGCGCAGCAGGTTCCTCTGCTTCTGCGAGAAGCGAAACTCGCCGCCGTCATTCACAGTCCTTTTCGGCATACCTGACCTCCTCTCCGCCGCCGAACACAGCGTTCAGGAAGCTTTCGGCGGTGTCGGTCTGACTTATCTCGCCCTCCGCCTCCCTAAGCGCCTCCAGAGCCTTGCACCGGTCGAAGAACTTTATCTCCACCACGCCCTTTCCGCACTTTATCTCCTGCACGCCGTAAAGATCGGCTTCGGCTATCATGGCGGGAGTCACCGTTTCGGCGAACGCCAGCGCTACCGCGTCGTTGTTCCTGCCGAAGGCTATACGCCTCAGCCCCTGTATCGCGGGAGTCTCGGCGCCCGACAGGCGGTACTGCTCCACCCGACGCCTCACGGGACGCTCGCAGATGAGCTTCAGCCCCACCAGCGCCGCCGCGGCTCTCGGCGCTCCCGCCATCACCGCCGCCTCGTAAAGATCCCCGCACCTTGCGTACTCCGCCGCGAACACATTTTTGTCTATCTGTGACATATCTTACCTCCGTTTCGTTGTCCTGCGAGAGTCCTGTGATATCCTTTTTCGGAACAAGTCCTCTCATAAATAGTCTCACAGAGCCATTTTGTTGCACTAAAACGTGCAACAATTAATGAAATATGTCTAAATTAAAAGATAAATCAGATACTTGCACAGTCTGAAGTTCACATTTTTGTAGCAAGGGCACAAAAAAAGACCCGTTTTTCAACAGGTCAGATTTCTGGAAGATATTGGATATTACAACACATAGCAAAAGTCAAATCTCACGCTCCGAAACACAAAAAAGTCACGGAACGAATTACATTCCGTGACTTTGTGTATTGCTTATATACTTTAAGCTTAAAGCTTCTGGAGAACGAAGATCTCGTAGATGGCGGAAACCGCACGCTCGAAGTCGCGCTCGGCAACGCCGATGATGATGTTCAGCTCGCTGGAGCCCTGGTCGATCATCTTTACGTTAACGTGAGCATGAGCCAGTGCCGAGAAAATACGTCCCGCAGTGCCGCGCTCGCTCTTCATGCCGCGGCCTACAACTGCGATCAGCGAGAGATCGGTCTCGATGTCGATAACGTCGGGATGAGCGTTTCTGTGGATACCCGCAAGTATCTCCTGCTCCTTCTCGCCGAACTCGTTCTGGTGAACGACGATGCTCATGGTGTCGATTCCCGAAGGCATATGCTCAAAGGATACGCCGTTCTTCTCGAACTGCTCCAGCACCTTTCTGCCGAAGCCGAGCTCGCTGTTCATCATGTCCTTCTCGATGTTGACTACCGCAAAGCCCTTCTTGCCTGCGATACCTGTGATGGTGTAGAGAGGCTTCAGGCTGGTGGACTCAACGATGAAGGTGCCGGGGTCGCCGGGCTTGTTGGTGTTCTTGATGTTTATCGGGATGCCTGCCTTGCGCACGGGGAAGATAGCGTCCTCATGCAGAACGGTAGCGCCCATGTATGCCAGCTCGCGGAGTTCCTTGTAGGTGATGGTGCGGATAGGCTCGGGATCCTCAACGATGCGGGGGTCGCAGATGAGGAAGCCGGAAACGTCAGTCCAGTTCTCGTAGAGGTCTGCGTTCACGCCTGCCGCCACGATGGAACCGGTGATGTCGGAACCGCCGCGAGAGAAGCTCTTGATGGTGTCGTTGGGCATGGAACCGTAGAATCCGGGGATAACAGCGCGCTCAACGCCCTTGAGTCTCTCGGAAACTGCCGCAAGGGTAGGCTCGATGTCAAAGGTGCCGTCCTCACGGAAGAACACGATCTCTGCGGGGTCAACGAACTCATATCCGAGATATGCCGCCAGCACCTTGCCGTTTAAGTACTCGCCTCTGGAAGCCGCATAGTCTCTGCCTGCGCGTCCGATAAAGCAAGCCTTAACGGTGTTGAACTCTTCGGTGAGGTCGAGGTCTATCTTGAGCTCGTCAATGATGCTGTTGTAGCGCTCCTTGATGGCTTCAAATTCCTTGTCAAAATTTCTGCCCTTTACAGCCAGCTCGTAGCAGCCGTAGAGCATATCGGTGACCTTTGTGTCGCTGGAAAATCTCTTTCCGGGCGCAGACGGTACGACATAGCGTCTCGACTCGTCCGAATGTATGATGTCGGCTACCTTCCTGAACTGCTCTGCACTTGCAAGCGAGCTTCCGCCGAACTTTACTACCTTTACCATGTAAACCTACTCCTCAATATAATTATTACGTGTAAACACACCTTTATTATTATATGCTTTATGCTTAAAATAGTCAATATGCAATCCGCACAACAAAATGTTAATTTTCTGTGTATCTACTGTGCGTACCGTTGTACGCCGTACGCGCACAGTTTGCAAAAACGCCTATATTTCAAGCCATCAGGCGCCAAAAGCTCCTCTTAGAGTGTCGTTTTCGTGCAGAATGTACCAGATAAAGTGATAACATATGAAAATATGAAACCGATAATTGATATACCGCACAAAAGAGGCCATCTTCCTTTGTGCGGTATTGCTATTGAAAATAGCTTCTCTGTGTGGTATAATTAATTAGATTTGATGAAACCGCTAATTCTGAATAACCGGAGGTAATCACTATGCTTATGAAAAAATTAATCGCAGGTTTTTCCGCAGCTGTAATAGCTGCTTCGATAGCTGCGCTCCCCGCTGCTGCCGACGAAGCTGCCGCTGCTCCCACTGCTGACGAGAACGGCGTATACGGCACCGCAGGCATCATCTGGATGATAAGAGACCAGTGGGATCACAGAAAGAGCCTCGACCTCGATCCTACCGACGAGTTCGAGACCTACACCATCTCCAGCACATACCACAACGTAAACATCACAGGCAACGGTCAGTACACCGTTGACATGAGCGGCTACCACGCTCCTCAGGACTGGCTCGACGTTGGCGTTGAAGTGGGCTATCTGGGCGTGCTCTGCAACCTTGACTTCGAGACCTACACAGGCATCGGCTTCGAGCTTGACGAGGCTACGTTGTCCAAAGTGGCGGGCGGCGGTATGGCCTATT
>CAMVIL010000045.1 GCA_947167535.1 uncultured Ruminococcus sp.
GAGCATTCGCCTCCTAAGCGAAGGGTCGGACGTTCGAATCGTCTCAGGGACGCTCAGTAAGCCTTGTACCCTTTGATCAAAATAGAAGTGTGCAGGGCTTTGTTTTATATGTTTTGTTTTTGTTATGAAAATGGGGAAAGATATGAAGAGGAGAAATATGAATAAGAGGTTCATCTCGACGCTTGCGGCAGTTGTGCTGGCGGTTTCTGCGTCGGGTACTGCGCTGACAGCTTCGGCGTATTCTGTCACTAAGAATTCACCCGCCATCTATTATCTGAAAACCGATACGGTGGAGACCGACAAAAGCGGTGAAATCAAGTCCGGCGGAAAGATCCTCAGAAAAGGATTTTATACGGGTTATCCGGTGAATGATAATGCCGTGATGATCGCCGTCGGCTACGGATACAAGATCCTTCCGAGGAAGAGTTTATCTCTGAAGTATAAAAGCAGCTTTGTCAACAGCATCAACATGACGGGAGCGTTCTCTCAGCTTTCTGGCAAAAAGCGTGTAAGAGGTGATTATAACGGTTTCCCCTACGGCTGCGGACCCTCCTCGGCTTCTACTCTTATCACTTACGAACTATCCAGACCCTATAACAATACAATTGTCAGGAATACCGATATAATCAGCTACTATCGCAGTCATCCCAAAGAAGCCGCAGGCTTCCTGTTCTCTGGCACGCTGAAGACCTGGTGCCTTGAAGACGGCACTACCAATTACGGCGTTAAAAAGATCGTGTCGGATTATTCCAAAAAGTATGGTAAAAAAGGCAATTGCGTCGCCATCCTCGACCCTGCCGATATGAGCTCGCCTCTGGAGCTTGTCAATAAGATCGATCTGCTTCTCAGAACCGGCAGACGCGTTATCGTCACACAGTCAGATGTTCTTCCGACGAGGGCGGCAATGGTACCGTGAATAAATACGTGAAAAAGAAATGCGGCACCCATTATATCGTAATTGCCGCTGAAAATGGTTTTACAGACGGAAGATATTTCATCTGCGACCCCTGGTATGTCGAGGGCGAACCCTATGCGGAAAACGGTCTCAATTACTACTATGGTATGCAGTATTCAAAGAAGCTCAAGGTAGCCGCGTCCATGATGAATGCGGGCGGAGATCTTGAGAGATCGCTTATCTATGTAAAATAACGAAACGGAGATGAAGGTCATGTTCAGGTTTAAGAGAACCGCATCGGCATTGCTCGCTGCGGCAGTTATTCTCGGAAGTACTGCAGGAACGCTCGGCGCGTCTGCTTTGTCCGTATCGGCTGATGAAAAGAAACCCGTGTCTATCAGCAAGCTTACATTCAAAAAGATAACGAACCGTAAGATCCGTATCTACTGGAGCGGTACAAAGGACGACCGCGTTAAGACCTATATTGTCCAGCGTGCCGACATCGGCGGCAGCTCGTGGAAGACTGTCGGAAGGATAAATTCCGACGGCGACCGCACCAACGGCAAGAACTACTTCACCGATATCCTGAATACGGTCGGCCATCAGCGGTATACTTACCGCGTGAAGGTAAAGGTCGCCGACAGCACTAAATACTACGCCGCCACAGGCGGAAGCGTGACCGCTTCAAATTTAAGGGTCTGCATAGATCCCGGTCACTACAATAAGGAAAACGCAGGCACATACGGCTATACCGAAGGAGAGGCTGTGCTCACTACGGGTCTTCTGCTCAGGGATAGTCTTAAATCTGCGGGCATTGATGTATTCATGACCCGCGATGACAAGGATATTACCGTCGGCGGCAAGAAAAACGCGGATGACGGCGACCAGCTCTTTGCACGCGGCACCATCGCGGGTGAGAAGAAGTGCGATCTGTTCGTATCGCTCCATTCCAATGCCAACAGCTACAATGCCAACGGCAGAGATACCACCGACCAGCCGAAGTATATCAACAAGACTATGGTCTTTGTCAATAAGACCGCCTACAAGGAACAGAGCAAGTCGACCCGCAGAGTGGCAAACTACATCGGCAAGTACATCACCACCGTCAACAGAGCCCATGGAGTATATTCCTGCCCGTGGTATAATTCCAGCAAGCCTGCCGTATACACCGACGACTCGGAGTTCGGTGAATACAACGACGGTCTGAAACTAAAGGGCAGACTGATCTACCGCAAGTGGGGCTCTGACGATTATTATGCGGTGCTCAGAGGCGCTGCATACGTCGGCGTTCCGGGAATGCTGATCGAGCACGGGTATCACACCTACCCCGGCTACTGCAAGAAATTTATGAGCGACAGCGGTATCGCAGCGGAGTATGCATCTGTTGAGACTGCTGCTATGCTGAAATATTTATTCTGAATTGTGACGCACCGAGTTATTTCGGTGCGTTTCTCATATCAGTTCACTATGTTTTAACAAAAGTCGATTGACAACGGGTGTGCGGTGTGGTATAATATTTAGTGCATTGATCGGGATCGGCACTTATGCCTTACAGTAAAATTATCACAATGATCCCGACCCGAAATCCGCTGTCGCTGCATATAATGCTGTAAGACAGCTGTATAAGGAGTTCAGTTTATGAGCAATATAGAGAAGAAGATAAACGCCGTGACACTGCGCCTGCTCGCCGACTACGACGGCGGACGCACCATCGACGAGATCAAGCCCTACGATCACCCCGATGAGGAAATGCTCGTGGATATAATCGGCAGCCTCAGAAAGATGATCTTCCCCGGCTATTTCCGCAACCGTTCCTTCCGCGTGTATACCGTCAGGAACAACATCTCGATGCTTCTTGAAGACGTCATCTTCAAGCTTACCAAGCAGATATCCATCGTTCTGCGCTACGACCCCGAGTTTGTAGACGCCGACGAAGAGACCGTTGTCAAAAAAGCCGAGGAGCTGACCTTCAGATTTCTGGATACCCTTCCCAAGATCCGTGAGTATATCGAGACGGATATCGAAGCGGCTTTTGAAGGCGACCCTGCCGCATACAACAAGACCGAGATCATTTATTCCTATCCCGGTCTGTACGCGATACTGGTAAACCGCCTCGCACATGAGCTGTTCCTGCTGGGAGTTCCGCTTATCCCCCGTATCATGACAGAGCACGCTCACAGCAAGACAGGTATAGATATCCATCCGGGTGCTACCCTCGGCAAATACTTCTTTATCGACCACGGAACCGGCATAGTTATCGGTGAAACTACCGAGATCGGCGAGCACGTCAAGGTATATCAGGGCGTGACTCTCGGTGCGCTTTCGACCCGCGGCGGCCAGAGCCTCAGAAGCAAAAAACGTCACCCGACTATCGAGGATAACGTCACCATCTATTCGGGAGCTTCTATCCTCGGCGGTGAAACGCTCGTAGGCGCGGGAGCAGTTATCGGCGGTAACGCATTCATCACCAAGTCAGTGCCTGCGGGTGCAAGGATAAGCGTCAAGAACCTTGAACTCAACTGCGATTTCAAGGATAAGCCCGCCATCGACGAGGAGGAGCCCGGTCAGAATGAGACCTGGTTCTACACGATATGACGATAATTCTGTTTGTCGGCGTTGTGATACTCATCGGGTATCTTACGATAAAGCTGAAACGCCGCAACAGAGAGACCTTCCGACGCGCCTTTGAGGAGCTCAGGCAGGAAGCGGAAGCCCTCGACAGTCGGAAAGACTATGAAAATGACTATCGGGATATAGAATGATACCGGCCCGTGAACGTTTCACTGCGTTCACGGGTATTTTGTTTTGTATACACCTAAATGTTAATTTTTCTTTCAGGGTATTGCTATTTACCCTGTTTTGATGTATAATATAATAGATTACGTGTGTATATATGCAAACGCACGTTCTCAATGGGAAAGTAAGAACAGAAAAACAAGAATGGAGAGTGCATTACTATGACAAAGGCACAGAGATTTTTCAATTTGATAAAGGATAAGAGAGTCGGTTTCATCGGCACAGGCGTCAGCCATACTGCGCTGATAAGACTGTTTCTCAGCAAAGGCATAAAGGTAGTTATCCTTGACAAAAAGGACGAGGATCATTTCCCCGAGGATCTTTACTATGAGTTCTCGGCTAAGGGCGTGGACTTCTCCCTCGGTGAGAATTATCTCGACGAGCTGGTAAACTGCGATATCGTGTTCCGTACTCCGGGTATGTATTACAACAATCCCGCGCTGACAAAGGCACGCGAGGCAGGCGTTATCGTCACTTCCGAGATGGAAGTCTTTTTCGACCTCTGCCCCTGCAAGATCTATGCGGTAACAGGCTCCGACGGAGTTCCTCAAGGCTGAGGGCAGAAGAGTCCACCTCGGCGGAAACATCGGCAAGGCGCTTCTGCCCATGGTAGAGACCATGAGCGAGACCGATGTGGCAGTAGTCGAGCTTTCCAGCTTCCAGCTGATATCTATGCGCCGCTCGCCCGATGTTGCAGTCATCACCAACATCTCTCCCAACCACCTCGATGTTCACGGCACTATGGAGGAGTACATCGACGCCAAGTGCAATCTTATAAGACACCAGAACGCTTTCTCCAAGACGGTTCTCAATGCCGACAACGAGGAGACTATGAAGCTGGCACCTATGGTACGCGGCACCCTCGTCAAGTTCTCGCTTTCGGGCAACACCGAGCGCGGCGCTTTCCTGCGCGATGACGGTATGCTCTGCTATACCGAAAAGGGCTCGGTCACTCAGATAGTCCACAAGGACGACATCCGCATCCCCGGAATTCATAACGTTGACAACTACCTCACCGCCATCTCGGCAGTCTGGGGAGAGGTCTCCGTCGAGAGCATCGTCAACACAGCTATGAACTTCGGCGGTGTTGAGCACAGAATAGAGTTCGTCCGCGAGCTGGACGGCGTAAAGTGGTACAACGACTCCATCGCCACCAGCCCCACCCGCGTTATGGCAGGACTCAACTCCTTCGATCAGAAGATCATCATAATCGCAGGCGGCTACGACAAGAAGATCCCCTACGAGCCGATGGCTGATACCGTAAATGAGAAGGTAAAGCTTCTTATCCTTCTCGGCGCGACAGGCCCGAAGATCGAAGCGGCGGTAAAGACATCTTCTCTCTACCCCGACAGCGGGCTTAAGATCATCAATGTAAAGACTCTTGAGGAAGCTGTCGAGCAGGCGTATAAGCTCTCGCAGAGTGGCGATGTGGTATCACTCTCGCCCGCCAGCGCAAGCTTTGACCTTTATAATAATTTTGAGGAAAGAGGACAGCATTTCAAGCGTCTCGTAAACGAGCTCTGATCTGCTAAGATATATGAAAGACAGAAAAGCATTACTTGAACGCCTGAGGATACTCTGCACGGCTGTCGGAGTGTCGGGGGCTGAACAAAATATCGCCGATGTCTGCGGCAGAATTTTCTCCGAGTACGGTGAGGTCGGAATAAACGCGCTGGGCAGCGTTTTCTGTAAGGTCGGTATACACGATCCCGCAAAGAAGACGCTCATGCTGAACGCCCACATCGACGAGATCGGAATGATCGTCACCCATATCACCGACGACGGATTCCTCAAGGTATCCAAGTGCGGCGGCATCGATGTACGTGTTCTGCCCGCATCAAAGGTGACTATCTACGGCAGGGAGAAGCTCTGCGGCATTATCACAAGCGTTCCGCCGCATCTGCAGTCGGAAAGCTCAAAGGCAGCAACTCTCGACGACCTTTATGTAGACACGGGACTCTCGGGCGAACGCGCAAAGGCGCTGATATCTCTCGGAGACCGCGTGCTTATTGAGAACGAGCCGCTTATGATGGGCGACCTTGTGACCTCAAAGGCGCTGGACGACCGCGCCTGCGTTCTGACGATACTCGAAGCCCTCGACAGAATGTCGGGTGCCGAGCTTAGATACAATATAGAAGTTCTGCTTTCGACAGGCGAGGAGGTAGGCTCTCACGGCGCCAGAACAGGCGCATACGGTTCAGATGCAGACCTTGCATTCATACTTGATGTCACCTTCGGCAGAGCCCACGGCGAATCCGACGATGAGTACTTCAAGATCGGCGGCGGTGCCGCAATAGGTATTTCTCCCGTGCTTGACAGAAGACTCTCGGGCGACCTTATCGAGACGGCAAAGTCTGCGGGTATACCCTGTCAGGTCGAAGTCATGGGCGGCAGAACCGGCACCGATGCTGATGCTGTTGCCGTTGCAAAAGGCGGAATACCCGCCTGCACGGTCTCTGTCCCGCTCAGATATATGCATACCCCCGTCGAGGCTGTCTCGCTTGACGATATAGAGAATACTGCCGCGCTTGTAGCAGAGTTCTGCGAAAGGGGGACTTTCTGATGGAGCTTGTAAAATACCTCGAAGAGCTTTGCGCTCTGGATGGCATCTCGGGCGACGAGGGTGTTGTCAGAGAGTATATCCTGTCGAAGATAAGCGGGAAGTGCGACTGCACCGTTGACCCGCTGGGCAGTGTTATCGCCGGAGTGAAGGGCAGACAGCCCGCAAAGCATAAGCTTCTTATCTCCGCCCACATGGACGAGGTCGGACTTATCGTTACTAACATCTGCGGCGACGGCAGCCTGAAGTTTGATACCGTCGGCGGTATCGACCCGAGAGTGCTTTTCGGCAAGAGGGTCTTCGTCGGTGATGATAAGATCCTCGGAGTGATCGGCGGAACTGCAGTGCATAACCTTTCGGACGACGAGCGCAAAAAGGCTCCCGCCATTTCGGCAATGACCATAGACATCGGCTGCTCTTCCAAGGAACAGGCTTTGAAGCTCGTTCGTCAGGGCGACAGCGTTGTATTCGATTCCGATTTCCTGCGCTTCGGCGATGGCATGATACGTTCAAAGGCAATCGACGACCGCGCCGGTTGTGCGATAATGCTCAAAATGATCGAAGACGGCGTTGAGTACGATACTACATTCACTTTTGTAGTTCAGGAAGAAGTCGGACTGCGCGGCGCGACCGCTGCGGCATACACTGCCGCCCCCGATTTCGCTATCGTTCTGGAATCTACCACTGCGGCGGATATCCCGTCGTCGGCAGGTGAAAAGCGGGTCTGCGAGGTCGGAAAGGGCGCTGTTGTTTCCTATATGGACAGACACACCATCTATGACAGGGAGCTTTACAAGCTTGCCTTTGACGAGGCGGAAAAGCTTGGCATTCCCTGCCAGACCAAGAGCGTGATCGCAGGCGGCAACGATGCCGGCGCTATCCATATCTCACGCGGCGGAGTGCGCACAGCGGCGATATCGCTTCCGTGCAGATATCTTCACTCGCCCTCCTGCGTAATAGCCGAAACCGACCTTAACTGCTCTTATCAGCTTGCCTGCGGGCTTGCGGAACGGATACAAAAACTATGATCTATCAGCTTACAAAAGACAACGACGAACTGTTCGATGGACTCAAGCCGGGCAGTTATTCAAGGCGTATGCGCTCGCATTATATGTCCTACGGCACAAAGTACGACTTTGCGAGATTCTTTGTCATCTGCCGTGAGGAACAGGAGATCGGGATCATCTCGATATTCAACGCTTCCTCACTGGTCTGCGACCTCGCAGGAGCGGATTTTACCGATGACGATCTCGAAGAGATATGCAGTTTCATCAACATTCAGAAGCCTTTCTCGGTAGAGCTCGATCCGCGCTATGCTTCCCGCATGACGGAAATGCTCGATGAGTTTTACAGGATAGAGCACCGCAAAGAGTTTGCTTACGTGCCTCGCGGTGAGCTTCCCGATATAGAGGTAGAGGAGATGCCCGCTCTTGATGATGTATACGCAATCCTCCGCGAGTCCTTCCCGGCGCTGGCTAATTCATACGAGCTCTGGCTGACCGACACTTCACACCGCATAAGGCGCGGCCTCTCGCAGTCGTTTCTTATAAAGGGACGCTCCACTGCCACCATGCAGTACATAATTGACGGCGTTGCACTCATAGGTCAGGTCGCGACCCTGCCCGAGTACAGAGGTCAGCTCTACGCCCGCCGTCTGCTTTACTGGATAGGCGAACGCCTGAGCGATGACGGCTATGAGGTCCGGCTCTTTG
>CAMVIL010000046.1 GCA_947167535.1 uncultured Ruminococcus sp.
ATATGCTTGTTGTCCCTGTCCTTCGTTTTCAGAGCCTGCGCGTTGATACTGATAGCCCCCAGCGGAGTTTTCAGCTCGTGGCTGGCATCGGAGATGAACTGCTTCTCCCGCTCCATGGCAGCCTTGGCGGGCTTTGTCACGAACCTTGAAAGATAGACTGTTATCAGCAGAAGAATAAGCACTCCGACACATACGAGCACAACGCTTGTCAGTATCCTGACGACGGTATTCGTGCCGTCCGATGTATCGATCATCACTATGAGCTGCTGATCCTTCGGCAGCTGCTTGATGTCGTAAATGTACGACCCCGCCTTCCATTTCTCATTGCCCTGAGAGAGTATCTTCTGAATGATCCGTTCGGGAACGTGTGCCCTGTCGGATTCGACTATGTACTCGGTGTCGATGACCTCGCCGCTCTCTGAGACTATCATGGCGATGATAGAATCGTATTCCGAGGTGTTTTTTATCATCTCGGTGCCGATGTCGTTCTCATTCATAAGCACATCGCTTCTGGTGAGCCACCTGACCATCTGCAGCGTGTCCTGATCGAACCAGTATTCCTGATAGTAGTAGTTGACCGCATAGAACACCCCGAACAGCAGACACATCAGCATCATCGTAACGGCGACGAATTTATTGCGCAGCTCTTTTTCCATTACCCTTTGTCCTCCAGCGAATATCCGACACCCTTGCAGGTCACTATCGAAGCCCTCGACTCGACGAATCTCAGCTTTTTCCGCACAAACGAGATGTATACGTCAAGCTGATTGTACTCCGCCTCGTCGTCGTAGCCCCAAATCTTCACGATCAGTGCTTCGAGTGGGCTTTTCTGTCCGTGGTTCATGATAAGGTATTACAGCAGGGGGGATTCATTGCGGGGGAGCCTCCGCGACGATTTTACCTGCTACTTCTCGGGGCTCATGAAGATGGACGCAAAAAAATTCATCTGGATAATAATTCTCGGCAAGCCCTGGTGCATACTTGCATACAGCATAATTTTCGGAATGATTAAATAGAGGCGGGAGCTATGGACAAGAAAAGGATAGGCTACTATGACTATACGGTGATACTTACATATCTCGGGCTGCTGTTTGCCTGCTGCGGGATATTTCAGGTGATGTCAAAACAGTACTGGCTGGCGGTGTTCTGCCTTATGGCGGCAGGCGTGTGCGATATGTTCGACGGCACGGTTGCAAAAACCAAAGAACGTGACGACGGCGAAAAATGCTTCGGGATACAGATAGACTCCCTCAGCGACCTTGTGAGCTTCGGAGCGCTGCCCGCATTGTTTGTGTATAATATCTCCGGCGGACATCCCGCAGTCGGTATCATCTCGGCGCTGTACATATTGGCAGCACTCATAAGGCTTGCGTATTTCAACGTCCTCGAGCAGCAGCGCCAGCGTGAGACTCCCGATCGCAAAAGCAGCTTTCTCGGCGTCCCCGTCACCACTATCGCGGTACTGCTGCCTCTGGTATATGTCATCTACGATTACCATCTGCTGCACAGCAGAGTGATTTTCTCCCTTATGCTTATCGTTATCGGTGCGGGCTTTCTCACACCGGTGACGATAAAAAAGCCCGACGCTCTGGGCAAGCTGGCGCTTATAGTTGTCGGCGTAGCGGAAGCGGCGGTCATGTTCCTCTTCATGGGCTGGGATGCTGTATGAATGAGTCCCTGTCTTTGAGATTTCTCTATCACACAGCTGCGGGACGGTATCTCCTGAAGCTGCTGGTCAGACCCACTGTGTCAAGAGCGGCGGCTAAGTTTCTGAGCTGCCCGCTGTCACGCCCGATGACAGGCTATTATATCCGCAAGTATGGCATAGACCTGACGGGGTGCGAAAAAACAAAGTTTGACTCCTTTAACGATTTCTTCACCCGCATAAAACAGATAGACATACACGCCGCCGAGGACTCGGTCATCAGCCCCTGCGACGGTTTTCTCAGTATTTACAGCATTACCCCCGACAGAAAGCTTGACATCAAGCACAGCAGCTACACGATATCAAGTCTTCTCGAGGACGAGTCTCTGGCTGAAAAATACGGCGGCGGGCTCTGCCTTATCTTCCGTCTCGAGCCGCGGCACTATCACCGCTACCTCTATGCCGCAAGCGGCGTGATAAAAAATCAGAAGGTCATAGGCGGCGTGCTGCACTGCGTCCGTCCCATAGCCTGCCGCGAGTTCCCCGTGTATGTACAGAACTCGCGGGAATACACGGTGACCGAAAGCCGCAACCTCGGCAGCGTGGTGCAGATGGAGATAGGCGCGCTGCTTGTGGGAAAGATACGCAACAGAGAGCATCTGCCCGACTTTTATGTCACCCGCGGTTCGGAAAAGGGATACTTTGAGTTCGGCGGCTCGACGATAGTCCTGATGTTTGAGGCAGACAGGATAGAGCCGATGCCGTGGCTGAGCAGGTTCACCGACTCGGGACGCGAGATACCGGTAACCATCGGTCAGACCATCGGCAGGATCATTCACTTTGACGAAGTGTAGAACAAGCTCACATATACACACCGGAAAAGCAGGCTCGGAGACCGATCTCTAAGCCTGCTTTTCATATCATCTCCGCAGCCGTCAAACTGCCGATTTTTAAATTCTGCGCCAAAACGTTTAAATTATGACGTCGGGCGCTTTTTTTGTTGAATCGGAATTGTATTTTTGGTATAATGTGATGAAACGGGGGAAAACCCAAATCACTTGAAAAGAGATGAGATTTATGCGTTATTGCAGCGGCTGCGGCAATCCCATGAACGAGGAACAGAGATTTTGCGCTGTGTGCGGAAAGTTGGCTCAGACGGAATATCCGCAGACACCTCAGCAGCAGGATTTTCAGCCTGCTCCGACTGCCGCGGCACCACAAAAGAAGTCAAAGGCGCCCATCATCGCAGCAGTGCTGGCGACTGCAGTTGTCTTTACGGCGGGAGGCATCGTTCTCACGGGACTGCTGGGGCAGAGACGGTCGGAAAAGCGCCGAGACAGCAATGATTCCCGCAGCGCGATGGAGAAGTTCGATGACAAGCTGAATCAACAGACCACAGCGGACGGCGATAACAACAGAATAAGCGTCGACGACCTCATTGACGATTCCTCCAAACCTGAGACCTACGACCTGACAGGGACCTGGGAGTACAAAAGTACAACTGGCGACGAACAGTTTACTTTCTATATCCTCGAAAACCACATGGCGGTATCCGAACACACCGACCCCGATACAGGTGAGATCAGAGAGGAAAAGTTCGGCATTGCCGTCGACCCTGCCAATAACAGGCTCATTATGTACGATGATAATCACGATATCATCTCGATCGGAGATGACAAGATAATTGCCGACAGATTCGTGATGACCAGAACTTCCCACGATACCGGCGCCTACACGCTGGCTACAGGCGATAAGGAGCTGCTGGCGCGGCTGATCGGCACATGGGAATACAGCTGGGGCGACGAGTATTATCAGAAGGCCACATACACCTTCTATGAGAACGGCATAGCGGAATACCGCGGCTGTGGTAAATACGACGACGAGTGGTACACCGATACTTCGGCGTACTACTACTCCGACTATGAGCTGTGGGGATTAGGTCAGGTGGAGTTCATCTCAGAAGATGTCATCGAGGTGGAGGGCGAGACCCTGACACGTATCGAGCCCGACGAGGATTACTACACTGTAAGGGACAACGTGAACGACGCCTATCTTGACGATGATTACATCAGAGAGTACATAGTCGGTGAATGGCAGGTTGACAAGGGTCTGCCCAGCGAGAAGGATTCCTACATCGAGTTCACAAGCGACGGCAAGGTCACCTGGTATTTCTATCATGACAACGAAGGATACGTCAAGAGCGGATGGTTCGGCGATGATTACGAAATACGGGACTCTCGCATTTATATCCACGATGCTGACAACTTACAGCCTGAGGATTCATACATCCGCATCGAAAAGCTGGACGACGATGAATTCAATATGGTCTTGTTCGATGGCGGAGAATCAGGAAACCAGTATCTCTGCTCACGCAGATAGTTTTCAGGAGGAAAAGATATGAAGATCAAAACTATCAGAACCATTGCACTGCTTGCCCTGTCGGCAGCGCTGCTGACCGCCTGCGGTTCGGCAGAAAGCGGCAGTGAGGAAAAGGATACCGCAGCCAAAACAGAGGCCGCCACCGCTGCAGAGACAGAAGCGGCGGCAGAGACCGAACAGGCCGAGACGGAAGCTGCCGGGCAGGACGATTTCGGATTTGTCCTTCCGAAGGACGCAGTCTCCCCCGATCTCAGCAAGGACGACCCTTCCGACGACAGCATCAGCTTTAAGTATGACGATCTCGGCAGAGTCGACAGCTATACCTATCAGGCGAACGGCAAGAAAATGGTGGTAGGCTACATCTACGACGACGAAAAGAGCAGCGTCTGGATCCTCGGCTATGCTGACGAGATCGTGGCAGTCGACGAGACGCTGGAGCTCACCGGATCCTTCGACGCTTCCCTGGGATTCACTGAGCATAACGGTTATTTCTTCAAGGGCTACAAGTTCTGAGCCAACTATTTTTTAGGAGTGATATAAAATGAAAGCAAAAATATTAGCGATGCTGGTACTGTCGGCGGTAATGCTGACGGCCTGCGGTTCGACAGAGAGCAGCAGCGATAAAGAGACAAAGAAGGCTGCCGAGACCACAACGGAAGCAGCTGCCGAAACAGAAGCTCCCGCCGAGGATACCGAAGCAGAGACCGAAGAAGCTCCCGCCGATGAGACAGAGGCTGAAACGGAAGCCGAGACCGAGCCCGAAGCCGACGCACCCGCTGCATCGGCAGGATACGAAAGCCCCGAAGCACTTATGAACGATTACTATGATCTGCTTATGAGCAAGGTGTCGGCGGAGGATCTCTTCTGCTGGATGGTGGCAGCCAACTCTGATATCAAGGACGAAGCGCTCAGGAGCAAGGGCGAGGGCTGGAAGTCGGGAGCTGCCGAGATAGCGGCTGAAGCATCGGCGAAGTTCTTCCTGCCCGATATGATGAAGGACGGCACTCTGCCCGACAACAGCTACCTCACCGAGAACGCCGAAAAGCAGCTGGCAAAATTCTACGATATGGCTTGCGGCGCCGATATCACAGTTCAGGGCGGCAGCCTGCCCGACGACATCAACGAAGAGATGCAGAAAATGACCGAAGATGTTGAATACCGCTACGAGCAGTACGAGAGAGACAACGGCGACGGCGCAATGTCGAAGCAGGAATACATCCTCAGCGATATGGATTACTATACCTCTACATATAGCGATCTGCTCACAAAGATGGTGGACAACATAAAGAACGGCCTCAAGACCTCAGTGGACGAGGGCAGGGATGCAATGTCTGACAAGAACTCTCTCGCCGTACCCGCGATAAACAGCGTCGATGACTACCGCGAGTTTGACAACGCGAAATTCTCGGGAGAGATCTACGGCACAGAAGTGAGCATACCTTTCTTCACACAGGCAGACGGCGTACCGATGGTCTGCTATGAAGGCAAATGGTATCTTGCTACGGTGTTTGACTCCTGATGATCCGACATTAAGGGCTGCTTCGGCAGCCTTTTTTTACCGATTGAATTATCCCTTAAAATGTGGTATAATTATCTGTGAACGATCAAAACGATGGATAGAAGGTGGTATCCGAAATGAAAAGAATACTTATCTATGACGATAACCCCGAACACAGCAGGGCTCTTGCAGGGATACTCCAAAAGCAGCTGAACAGCAAATCGGCAGCTATCGACATAGCCGCCAACATCAGCGAAGCGCGGGAGCTGCTGGACTCCAACTCCTACTATATCATCTTCATGGACATCGAGCTCGAGGGCAGTGAGAACGGTATCGCCCTGGGCAGCATGATCCGCGAGGAGCACCGTGAGGCAAGCCTTGTCTACATTACAGCCTATGTGAAATACTGCGAGGAGATCTTCGTTAACAACCCCGACGCTTTTATCCTCAAGCCATTCTCAGAGGACAGCGTAAAACGCACCCTCGAGATAATACGCCGCAAGAACCATTCGACAGACTACATCTGCATCGGCGCGGGGAAAAACTCCATCGAGAACATCTCGCTGGAAAACATCACCTACATCGACACGGCATCCAGGCGGCTGAGATTCTTTGAAGACAACATAAAACCCGTGTACCAGTTCTACAACATAAAGATGTCTGAAATAGCCCCGAAGCTGCCCGACTATTTTGTCCGCTGCCACCAGAGCATCGCCGTGAATATGCGTGCCGTAAAGCGCATCGAGAGGTACTTCTTTGTGCTGGAAAACGGCAGGGAGATACCGATAAGCCAGGGCAGGTTTCCCGAAACTCGGCTGGCATATCTTAAATATCTGGGGGACAGGCTGTGATGCTGAATCTGTTTATTTACCTGCTGACGCTTTTTGTCCAGCTTATGCTGGGCGTATTCCTTTTTGACCACATCTGCAAAAGAAAAAAAAGCTTTGTACTGACGCTTCTTTGCTACTATACTGCCTTTTCGGGGATACACCTGCTCTCGGTGGCGGAGAAGGACATAAACACCGCAATAATCACCGGCGCGAAGATACTGCTGAGCTATGCGGTGCTGCGGGTGTTTTTCGACGCGGGACGCCTGAAAGCGCTGCTTTGTCTGGTGGAGTTCACCGTTCTTCAGGCGCTGGTGGAGCTGCCGTCGCTGATGCTTGTCAACAAGCTGCTCAATTACAACGTCATGAAGGACTACACCCCCACCAGCAACTCGGTGTATATCTCGGCGGGGCGGGTGTTCCTGCTCAATCAGTTCCTGCTGATGGTGCTCTTGGCCGTAGTGATACACACCCGAAAGCAGATAAAGAGCTTCCGCGAGCTCGCCGATTACCTGATGATCGCCGCCTTTGACATGATACACGGTGCACTGCTGATGGTCTACTACCACACCAATTCCGACAGCATAACAGAGCTTGACAACCTGATCCAGCTGATACTCCAGACGCTGGTGTTCACTCTGCTGATAATACAGTATTTCAACATCAGAAGAACGAGAAAGCTCATGACCGACGCGCAGGAGCTCAAAATGCTCAGAGCCGAGACCGACAACAATTACAGCTACTACCGCCTCGCCGATGAGAAATTCGACCAGATCACAAAGCTGAGACAGGATCTGAGGGAACAGATAAGCTCGGTCAAGCCGCTCTTCGGGACACAGGACGGCCGCCTTGAAGCGGAACGCATCATGGACGAGATAGGTGAGAGGCTCAATTCCATCAAGGTGGTCAACTACTGCGGAAACAAAACGATAAACGCCGTGCTGACCTTCAAGCTCAACGAGAAGCGAGTAGAGGACATCGACACCCAGATACTGCTGGAAGACTGCGGCGGGCTGACGGTCAGCGATTACGATATCTGCAGCCTTGTCTCGAATCTCTTTGACAATGCGGTGGAGAGCTGTCTGCGAGCGCAGACCTCGGAGCACCCATTCATCGAGATGAGAAGCAGCAGGCAGAACGATTACTTCGTGATACGTGTCACCAACACCTGCTGCGACGAAACGGCAGGCTCTTCCTTCAAGGGCATCGGCCACGGCTACGGCCTGAAGATCATTGAGGACATCTGCCGCAGGCACAGCGGCGAGTTTATCTTTGAGCGCAAGGATAACGTCGTCACCTCGATAGCCTGTCTGAGGGAGGTGGCCGAATGAATACCCTGATCTACTTTCTCAATATGCTGGTACAGCAGATGTCGATAATTTTCTATTACCATCACATCGGCAAGCCCAAGCGGGGATTTTTTATTACAACGACCATCTTTGCTTCTGTCATCGCGGCAGAATACGGTCTGTCATTTCTTTTCTACCCGAAGCTGCCTATGATAATGCAGTATGCAATCAAGTATCTGCTGAACTTCGGGGTGTACTATCTGCTTTTCAACGGAAAACTTCTG
>CAMVIL010000047.1 GCA_947167535.1 uncultured Ruminococcus sp.
CGAACTGCTCCGCTATCTCGCCGACACTCATGAGCGTACCGGCGTTTTTGTCCCAGGTGTCGGGGTTGTGGCAGTAGGCGCACCGCATCGGACAGCCCTCGAGAAACACCACGAACCTCAGCCCCGGACCGTCCACCGTACCGAGGCTCTCGGTGGAATGTACATGACCCATGATATCAAGAGACATATCACTGCTCTCCTTTCCCGAAGATGTTGGCGTTCAGGATCTCGCTGGCGAGATAGAGCGACCCGCAGATGATGAGCGAGCCGTCCGGCTTTGCCGCCAGCTCCTGCGCCGTGTCTGCCGCACTTTTCCCGGAGGGCGAGGCGGTCGCTCCGCAGTCGAACAGAAGCTTCGCCAGCTCGTCGGCAGGACGGGCACTCGGCATGAATCCGTCCACGCAGTAAAATTCGTCGCAGCTGTCGGCGATGAGCTTCGCAGCACCGGTGCTGTCCTTGTCCGAGAGCATCCCGATGACCGCCCTGCGGGGGAGGGGAAGCTGACCCACCACCGCCGCCAGCGCCGAAAGCCCCTCGGGATTGTGGCTGCCGTCCAGTATCACAGGGGGCTGCTCGCGTAGTATCTGCACGCGGGCGGGTATCTGCGCCGTCAGACCCTCCCGAAGCGCCTCGTCGGGGATATCGTACCCACGCTCCCTCAGCGCGTTCACCGTCTCGATGACCGCCGCCGCGTTGTAAAGCTGGTGGGTGCCGCCCATCTTCAGCGCGAGCCCTGTCAGCCCGCCGTAGTCGAACTCCGCCCCGAAGATGTCGCAGCGGTGTACGTTCATGAGGCTCATGTCGGGGACGCGCAGGGTTGTGCCGCAGCGCTCCGCCTGCTCCTGAATGACCGCACGAGCGCCGTCTTTGACGCACGCCGAGCAGACCGCCGCCGAGCCGCGCTTGATTATGCCCGCCTTGTGCCGCGCTATCTCTTCGGGCGTGTCGCCGAGGATAGCCGTGTGGTCGAGGGCGATGGAAGTTATCACCGCCGCCTCTGGCGCGGGTATTACGTTGGTGGAGTCCAGCAGTCCGCCCAGCCCGGTCTCCAGAACCACGATGTCGCAGCCGCACCGCTGGTAGTGGAGCAGCGCCATCGCCTGAGTTATCTCAAACTGCGAGAATCCCACGGGCAGACCCGCCACCGCCGCGCTCACGATGTCAGCAAGCTCATCCAGCTCCCCGTCGGTTATTTCGGCGCCGTTTACGCGGATGCGGTCGTTGTAGCGCAGGATGTATGGCGAGGTGAAGCTGCCCGTCCTGTACCCCGCGGCGGTGAGGGTGCGGCTGAGCATCTCGGTGACGCTGCCCTTGCCGTTGGTGCCCGCGATGTGTACGAATCTAAGCTTCTTCTGCGGGTCGCCCACAGCCCTCATCAGCGACTCTATCCTTGACAGGTCGCTGACCCGCTGCCCCAGTTTTGAGTACCTCGATATCAGGTCGTTGTAGTTCATTCTTCCTCATCTCCGTGAATCTTCCGATAAAGCTCCTGCGCAATATCCATGCCGACTCCCGCCGTTTTTGCCAGCTGTTCGGCGGTGGCGGAGCGCAGAGCTTCCCGCGTTTTGTATTCGGTCATCAGCTTCTGAGCTTTCTTGTCGCCGATGCCCCTGACCTCCGTCAGCCCCAGCGACAGCGTGCTCTTGGTGTGCTTCGCCTTGGTGTAGCTGATGGCGTAGCGGTGTACCTCGTCCTGTATCTGGGTCACGAGGTTGAAGGCCTTGCGGTAGGCGGTCAGGCTTATCTCGTGGTCGTCCGAGGTGGCGGCGCGGGTGCGGTGCTTCGAGTCCTTGACAAGACCGAATATCGGCACCGTAATCCCCATGCTACGCACGATGGGCGTGATGGTGTTGACGTGCCCGCGCCCGCCGTCTAACAGTATCAGGTCGGGCAGGGTAGAGAAGCCCTCGTCCTCCCCCTCGAAGTATCGCTTGAAGCGGCGCTCTATCGCCTCGCTCATGCTGGCGTAGTCGTCCTGCCCCACTACCGTCTTGATGGAGAACTTGCGGTAGAATTTCTTGCAGGGGCGGCCGTTCTCGAAGACCACCATGCCGCAGGTCATGTCCGACGACCCGAAGTTCGAGATGTCGTAGCACTCGATGAAGCGGGGCGGCTTTTCCAGCCCCAGCGCCTTCGCAAGCTCCTCCAGCGCCGCTATCTCACGACCCGTGCGCCCCATCTTGATGGAGAGCTGTTCCTCGGCATTGCTTCGGGCAAGTTCGGTGAGGCGCACCATAGCGCCCCTCTGCGGCACCGACACCCTCACTTTGTGCCCGCATTTCTCCGACAGGTAGCGCTCTATCAGCTCAGTATTTTCTACCGGCTCGTCGATGAGAATGTCGCGGGGTATCTCCGAACGCGCCGAGTAGAACTCCAGAATGTAGCTCTCCCGCATACGCGCGCCGTCCTCAACCATTCCCAGCGGCGCCGACGCCTTATCGAACAGCCGCCCGCCGCGGTACATTATCACGCTTCCGTAAGCCTGCTCGCTTCCCGCTGCCACCGCGAAGATGTCCATGTCCTTTATCCCCTCGGTGACTATCTTCTGGCTCTCCGCCGCCTTACCGATGGCGTTTATGCGGTCGCGGAGCTTCGCCGCCAGCTCGAAATCCAGAGCCTCCGCCGCCTGCTCCATCTGCTGGGTCAGCCGCTTTACGCTCTCCTGCGACCCGCTCTTGATGTACTCCACCGCCTGCCTGACGGCTTCGTTGTACTCCTCCCGCGAGACCTTCCCCCTGCACACGCCCATGCACCTCTTGATGTGGAAATTGAGGCAGGGGCGCTCCTTGCCGATGTCGCGGGGGAATCTCTTGTTGCAGGTGGGGAGCATGAACACGCGGTTTGCCTCCTCCACCGCCTGCTTTACCGACCATGAGCTGATGTATGGCCCGATGTAGCGGGCGCCGTCCTCCTCCTTCTGGAGCACCGCCGTGATGCGGGGATAATCCTCGTCGGAGACACGGATGTAGCTGTAGCCCTTGTCGTCCTTGAGCAGGATGTTGTACTTGGGGGAGTACTGCTTGATGAGCGAGCATTCCAGCACCAGCGCTTCAAACTCGCTGTCGGTGACGATGAAGTCGTAGTCGTTCACCAGCGACACCATCTTCCAGACCTTCGGCAGATGGTCCTGCCCCTTGCGGAAGTATGAGGTCACGCGGTTTTTCAGGTTCTTCGCCTTGCCGACGTAGATTATCGTCCCGCCCGAGTCCTTCATAAGATAGCATCCGGGACGGTCGGTGAGCTTGCCCGTCTTTTCCCGCAGGTAGGGCAGGCGCGGGTTTGTCTGTTCGGTGATGTACATAAGTTTTCTCCAAAAAAGCACGGGCACAGAGTTTATCTGCGCCCGATTATTTTATTCTGCCTTTACGATTATTTCGTCGCCGTCTGCGTCGATAAGTGCCATGCCGATGGCGCCCTCGCCGCGGTCTATTATCATCTCGGCAAGCTTATCCTCGGCGTTCTCGCGGATAACTCGCCTGATGTCGCGGCCGCCCAGCTTGTGACCGAAGGCCTTCTTCGCGATGAGCTTCAGCGCCGCGTCGGTGTAGCTGAGGGTGATGGCGCGCTCTGCCAGAGCTTCTCTCGTCTCGCTCAGCATGAGGTCTGCGATCTTTGCGTAGTCCTCTTCTGTCAGCGGATTGAATACGACTATCTCGTCGATTCGTCCCAGAAGCTCGGGACGCATTATCTTCTGCAGAGCGTTCAGCGCTCTGTCGCGGGTGACCTCGCTCTCGGTCTTGTTGAAGCCGACACCTGTGTCGCGGTCTACCGAACCCGCATTGGAAGTCATGACGATAACGGTGTTCTTGAAGGACACGATGCGCCCCTGAGAGTCGTGTATCTCGCCCTCGTCCAGTATCTGCAGAAGGATATTCATAACGTCGGGGTGAGCCTTTTCTATCTCGTCGAAGAGTACCACGGAGTAGGGCTTGCGGCGTATCTTTTCGGTAAGCTGTCCCGCCTCGTCAAAGCCCACGTATCCGGGAGGCGAACCTATCATCTTCGAGACGGAGTGAGGCTCCATGTACTCGGACATATCCACTCTGATTACAGGCTCAACGTCGTCGAACAGCGTCTCGCCCAGCACCTTGACCAGCTCGGTCTTGCCGACGCCGGTGGGTCCCACGAAGATGAAGGACGCGGGGCGTATACGCTTGGTCATGTGGACTCTGCTTCTTCTGACAGCCGCGCAGACAGCCTGCACCGCCTTGTCCTGACCGATGACCCTCTTGGATAGCGCATCGGGGAGAGCGCGTATCTTGGCGTATTCCGTCTCCTCTATCTTGTTGGCGGGGATACCAGTCCATATCTCGATAACGTGGGCGAGGTCTGATTCCGTCACCTGCGCCGATTCGGCTTCGGCTCTGAGCTGTTCTAACTGCTCCTTGAGCGCCAGCACCGTCATCTTCTGGGTGCCTATCTTCTCGTAGTCGGGAGAATCGCTGGCGGTCTCCAGCTCTTCCAGCTTTTCGTTCTCTATCTCGTAGTCGTAGCTGAGCTCCTTGGTGCCCTCGATCGCCTTGTTGCGTATGGCGGCGTAGGCGCAGGCTTCGTCCAGCAAGTCTATCGCCTTGTCGGGGAGATACCTGTCGGTGATGTAGCGCTCCGAGAGTATCGCGCACTCACGCGCTATCTGCTCGGACACCTTTATCTTGTGGTGATCCTCGTAGTATTTCTTTATGCCGTTTATCATCAGCACCGTGTCAGCCACGGTAGGCTCCTTGACGGTGACAGGCTGGAAGCGTCTTTCCAGCGCCGCGTCCTTCTCGATGTACTTTCTGTACTCCTTGAAGGTGGTAGCGCCGATGACCTGTATCTCACCTCTCGAGAGTGCGGGCTTCATGATGTTGGACGCACTGGTGCCGCCCTCGGAATCGCCGGTGCCCACGATGGAGTGGACTTCGTCGATGAAGAGTATCACGTTGCCCAGCTTCTTGACCTCGTCAATGAGACCTTTGCAGCGGCTCTCGAACTGTCCGCGGAACTGTGTGCCCGCGACCAGTGCCGCCATGTCCAGCAGGAACACCTTCTTGCCGCGCAGGTCAAAGGGCACCTGCTTGTCGCAGATGCGCTGAGCTATACCCTCGGCGATGGCGGTCTTGCCGACGCCGGGTTCGCCCACCAGACAGGGATTGTTCTTCTGCCTGCGGGAGAGTATCTGTATCGTGCGGTCGATCTCCTTCTCGCGCCCGATGACCGCGTCCAGCTGACCGTTCTCAGCCTTTTCCGAGAGGTTGGTGCAGTAGACATTTAAGTATTTCAGCTTGGGCTGTTTGGGCTTTTTCTCCCTGCCCTTGCCTGTGGATCTCTGGTCGGGCTCGATGCCGATGGTGGGATCGTACTCGTCGTCCTGACGCTGATTCTTCGCCTGACCGAACATCTTCTCCACGTTGCCCATGATGTTTCCGAACAGCTCGGGCAGGGTAGAGCTTCCGCCCTGCTCGAAGGACTCGCCGTCATCGAACATCTCGCTCTGCATCTGAGCCATATCCTCGATATCGCTTTCGGATATGCCCATCTTCTTCATATATTCATCAAACTGCGGAATGCCCGCCTCTTTGGCGCAGACGATACACAGACCTTTTCCCAGTCCGTTGTTGTCGTTCTGCTGTACACCGTTCATCTGCGATATGAATACCACAGCGGGTCGCTTTCCGCACTTGGAGCACATCAGCATTCTCATCACTTTCCTTTCTTATCTATAGATATATACATTACTATTATACACCATCCGCAGATTTTTTTCAAGTACCCGAGCTGTTTTTTCACTTTGTTTTCATCTGCGCAAAATTTCAGAAAATGACAGAAAAAACACCCCTGCTCCCGCGGGGGGAGAGCAGAGGTGTCTGCTATATGTATCAGTAGTCTACCTTGTACCTGAAATCGCTGTCAAGGCGCGACTCGAATTCTTCGACGGGTATCGGCTTGTCGAAGAGGAATCCCTGTGCAAGCTCGCAGCCGTTCTCCTTGAGTATGTCCAGATGCTTCTCGGTCTCAACGCCCTCGACTACGCACTCCAGCCCTATCTCCTTGGACATCCCGACTACGTACTTGAACATGATGTTGTTGACATTGTCGGAGTCGCTCTCGGTGACGGGCAGGAAGCTTCGGTCTACCTTCAGCACGTTCCAGGGTATGCCTCTTATCAGGTTCAGCGAGGAGAAGCCCATGCCGAAGTCGTCGATAGAGGTGCATATATTCGCCTCGCTGAGTCCGCTAACGACTCTCTTGAGGTCGGTGAAGCCCACGTCGGTGGTGGTCTCGGTGAGCTCTATCTCGATAAGCTCGTGGGGAATCGAATAGCGGTCGATTATGCCGAGTATCCTGTCCAGCAGACTTTCGTCCGTCATGTGCCGCCGCGACATATTGACGGATATCCTCACGACCTTTCTGCCCTTGTCCAGCCATTGGCGCATCTGCTTGCAGACGTGCTCCAGCATATAGAAGTCCAGCTTGCAGATGTCGTTGTTCTGCTCGAGTATCGGTATGAACTCAAAGGGCGGGACTATCCTGCCGTCCTTGAACCAGCGGCAGAGCGCCTCGGCGCCGCAGACCTTGCCCGTGAAGATATTGACCTTCGGCTGGAAGAACACCCGAAACTCCTCGTTTTTCAGCGCAAGAGGGAACATCTCCTGAATGCGCATTGCGGCTTCCTTTTTCTTCACGAGGTCATCGTCGTAGTAGATTATCCTCGTGTTGCCGTTCTGTGCCACGCGGAATGCGGCGATTATCTTCCCCAGAATGTCGCCGGGGTCGGTTATCTTTATGTTCTCGGGTATGCAGAACACGCCTGCGCTGCAGTGTATAGCAGCGCTTCCGCCGCCGTCCGATTCAAAGGTAACTCTGGCCTCTGTGAGGTACGCGAGAACATCGTCGAGCTTGTCTGCGTCGAATATCGTCACGAAGTTGTCGCCGCCGAGACGGCAGACTAAGCCTGTCTCGCCTATCACCTTTTCAAATCCCTTGAAATGGTTTTTAAGTATCTCGTCGCCCGCATTCCTGCCGTACTGCTGGTTCACCAGCGAAAAATGCCGCAGGTTGTAGTTGACAGAGATCATTCCGCCCAGCTGACCCTTGTTCGATCTCACCATCAGCTCAGACATGAACAGTCTTGAGTTGCGGAAACCCTGATCGTCGTAGTACGCCAGCTGTATGGTCACGTCCTTGAGCCTGTTACGGCTGAGATAGGTGACTGTGGTGCGCATGAGGAGGTCTACAAAAGCGAACTCTTCCTCGGTCAGAGGCGGCTGATCCACCGCTATGTATGCGGTAATGGTAGCCACCGTCATGAATTTGGTAACTATGCGTATCCTGTGTACCTGCCTGCACTCTTCGCTCGTGTTTCTCGCGCAGAGCGTTTCTCCGCCGCCCTCTGCTTCTTCCTGAAGGCTTCGGTAGAGCCTTGTCACCGCCTTGGAGATGCGGAGAACCTCGCAGATCTCGATAAGAATATGCTCTATCTCGGGAATGTCGGGAGTGTCGCTGGGAGGCCTTGACATTACTGATATGAGCTGAGTAAACAGCTCGTAGAATTTATTTTTATCATATGCTGTTTTCATTTCGCTCTCCTTTGGTCATCGGCAGGAAGCTTTGCATATCTTCTTGTCGTCATACATAAGTGAATCCGCCCGTTCAAAGACGTCCTGAAGACGGATATCACCTGCGGGGTCGAAGTCGGATATGCCGCAGGCAAGGCGTCTGACTCCGTTGTAACAGCTGTCGTCCAGCGTATCTCTGAGCATTTC
>CAMVIL010000048.1 GCA_947167535.1 uncultured Ruminococcus sp.
CGAAGGGCGTTTGCCGTCTCCCTTGGAACCCCCCTAAACTTTTCATTGCCATGCTTGGGGGAGTTTGACTATATCCACCCGCCGTCGATTCTTAACACTTGCCCTATCATATAATCCGCCTTGCCCGAGCACAGGAACGCTATCGCTTCTGCAATATCAGCGGGTGTGCCCGCGCGGTCTGCGGGTATGTCGGCTATCAGGGCGGCTCTTTCCTCCGCCGTCAGCTGACCGTTCATCCTCGTGTCGATGAACCCCGGCGACACCGCGTTCACAATGACCCCCGACGGTGCGGCTTCTTTGGCAAGCGCTTTCGTGAACCCGATGAGCCCCGCCTTCGCCGCCGAGTACGCCACCTCGCAGGACGCGCCGACCTCGCCCCATACCGACGCCACGTTCACGATGTACCCCCGCTTTCGGGATATCATGCTCGGCAGGACGGCTTTCGTCAGGAGCATAGCCCCCGTCAGGTCGGAGTTCATCAGCCCGATGCGTTCCGAGTCGGTCATGTCCTGAAACAGCCCGATGTGCTCGCGGCCGCCGTTGTTTATAAGGATATCCGGCTCGCCGAGGGTGCTGATACACTCGCCCACCGCCGCCGCGATGCCCGCCGTGTCCGAGAGGTCGAACCTCACCGCCTCGGCGCGGACACCGTATTTTGTCTGCAGCCCACAGCAAAGCGCCGCCGCGCTTTCCCTGTTGGTGCAGTACCCCGCGCAGATGTCGTGACCCGCTGCCGCCAGCCTTTCCGCCGCCGCCGAGCCTATCCCGCCCGAAGCTCCCGTAATCAGTGCAATGCTCATGCTATCCCGCCTTTCTTTTATATAGTATAGCATAGTTTTGCCGATAACGCAAGACCGCCCGATGGCATTCGTTCGGGCGGTCTCGCGTTTAGTGTGATATATTGAGAGTGGATGGCTTTGATGAAAAAGGCGCATTTCCCCCTCGCGGAAGAAATGCACCCCTTTGTGCGTATCGTATTGTATCTGAGAAATTACTTTACGTAGAACAGAAGCTGTTCGTAAGTAGGATACGGCCAGTACTTCTCGCCGCAGAGCGCTTCCATCTCGTCAGCGGGAGCGCGGAGTTCGGACATCTTCTCGAGGATAACGTCGTGATAGAATCTTGCGATCTCCTCGGTAGAAGCGGTCTTCTTCATCTCGGAAGCCTTAGCCTCAGCCTGCTCGAGAGCGGTGAGAGCGTTGTAGGTCTGAGCCGCCAGCGAGGACAGCTTTGTTACCAGCTCCTTCTCAACGGTGAGGTCAGCGCCCAGAGCCTGAGCGGTAGACGCAGTGTCGCTGAGATCCTTGACGTAGCTCATGACAGCTGGAAGGATATCCTTCTTAGCCATGTCGATCATGGTCAGAGCCTCGATGTTGATGGTCTTGTTGTATTCGTCCAGCAGAATCTCAACGCGGGACTCCAGCTCAGCCTTGGAGTATACGCCGTGCTTGGAGAGAACGTCTACGTTCTTGTCCTCGAGATATACGGGGATAGCGTCGGGAGTAGAGCGCAGGTTCAGCAGACCTCTCTTCTCGGCCTCAGCGACCCAGTTATCGGAGTAGCCGTCGCCGTTGAAGATTATGCGCTTGTTCTCTGCGATGGTCTCCTTGATGAGAGCGTCCAGAGCGTCCTGGAAATCGTCAGCGTCCTTCAGCTTCTCATAGAACTGATCCAGCACCTCAGCAACGATGGTGTTGAGGATAGTCATAGGACCTGCGCAGGAGAGACGGGAACCGGGGGAACGGAACTCGAACTTGTTACCTGTGAAAGCGAAAGGCGAAGTTCTGTTTCTGTCGGTGGAATCCTTGGGGAAGTCGGGCAGAACGTCCACGCCGATCTCCATGGTAGCCTTGCCGTGCTTCTCGGGCTTGTGACCTTCAGCCAGCGCCTCAACGATCTCGTTGAGCTCGTCTCCGAGGAAGATGGAGATGATAGCGGGAGGAGCCTCGTTAGCGCCCAGTCTGTGATCGTTGCCTGCGGTAGCGACAGAAGCTCTCAGCAGATCCTGATAGTCGTTTACAGCCTTGATAACTGCCACGAGGTAGGTGAGGAACACCGCGTTCTCGGAAGGAGTCTTGCCGGGATCCAGCAGGTTCACGCCTGTGTCGGTGGAAGCAGACCAGTTGTTGTGCTTGCCCGAACCGTTGATGCCCTCGAAAGGCTTCTCATGAAGCAGGCACTTGAAGCCATGCTTTCTTGCGGTCCTCTTCATAAGCTCCATGACCAGCTGGTTGTGGTCGGTAGCGATATTGGTAGTATTGTAGATAGGAGCCATCTCATGCTGAGCGGGAGCCACCTCGTTGTGCTTGGTCTTGGAGGTGATGCCCAGTCTCCAGAGCTGTTCGTCCAGATCTTCCATGTATCCGTTAACTCTGGTCTTGATGGTGCCGAAGTAATGATCCTCAAGCTCCTGACCCTTGGGAGCGGGAGCGCCGAACAGCGTTCTGCCTGCAAGGATAAGGTCCTTTCTGTGGGAGTACATCTCGCGGTCTACGAGGAAGTATTCCTGCTCGGGACCAACGTTTGCGGTAACGCGCTTAACGTCGTCCATACCGAAGAGCTTCAGCAGTCTTACCGAAGATCTGTCGAAAGCCTCCATAGATCTCAGCAGGGGAGTCTTCTTATCGAGAGCCTCGCCTGTGTAGGAACAGAAGGCGGTAGGTATACAAAGCGACTTACCTTTTATAAATGCGTAGGAAGTAGGATCCCATGCGGTGTAGCCTCTTGCCTCGAAGGTAGCTCTCAGTCCGCCCGAGGGGAACGAGGAAGCATCAGGCTCGCCCTTTACGAGCTCCTTGCCCGAGAACTCCATGATGACTCTGCCGTCGCTGGTGGGAGAGATGAAGCTGTCATGCTTCTCTGCGGTGATACCTGTCATAGGCTGGAACCAGTGTGTGTAATGGGTGCAGCCCTTCTCGACCGCCCAGTCTTTCATAGCCGAAGCTACTACATTTGCAAGTTCGATATCCAGCGGCTTGCCGTCCTGGATGGTTTTCTTGAGCGACTTATAGGTGGATTTGGGAAGTCGTTCCTGCATCACGCTTTCGTTAAATACGTCTGCTCCGAAGATCTCGGGGATATTCATGACAATTCCTCCTATCATTCTGTCAGCCATAGAAGCGGCGTCTGCCGCCCCCTAAAAAAATAAGGCACCGTGGACTTTATTTCCCGTCCACAGCACCCTTGCTGTTTACGATAACAGTATACACCCAATCACGGATTTTGTCAATAGGGTTTTTGTGAATTTTTCATTTTCAGCATTTTTCACCAAACTGAATGACCTGCCCGCAGTGCTTTATTGTGCAGAAGTTTTAGTATGCTAACGTGGAGTCTAAAGCTGTGTTTTCTTCGTTAAAATAGTATATAAAGCGATGTAATATGTTATTTATTTCTCGTTATTTATGGCTTCGACAAAGACCCGGAGTAATTTTGTAGCATTTACCTGCATATCGGGTGTCATCGTTTTGCAAAGATTAATGAGTTCAATCTCACTTGCGTTGTTTTCTGACTCGCTTCCATTTACGATATAGTCTGTTGTGACATGGAGAGCCGCAGCAAGTTTTCTCAATGTGGTGACGGTCATGCTCTTTTTGCCTTTTTCGATGTCGGCAAGGAATTGCACGGAAATATCAGCCATTTCTGCAAGCCGTTCTCTGGTCAAGCCTTGGTTCTTTCTCAGACTAAGTATTCTCAGACCGGTGTCCTCGTATGGATATGCCATTTGCATTCACCTCTTTCGTTATAGTATAACCCATACAAAAGATTAATAAAATCATCAATAGCTATTGACAAAAACAAACAATTGTTGTATAATATATACTAAAGAAGCTGCTTTGCATAAACTATTGAAGGAGGCATTAGTATGGGTTTATTTGATATTGTTAAGCAAGTGTCGGAATTAGTTTCTGATGATGAATTGAACATTGTTAGCACAAATGGTAGGTATGATAAGAAACGCAAAACATTGAGACAACGTGCGACTGATAATAATGGGAACACTTATATGAGAGAAATGAATCCTCTCATGGGTATTCTGGACGAACGAAAGATTTCTGTTCTGCCAGGGGATAAACATGAACAAGCAAAACAGTTGAAAAGGCAAGGTTATACACAAGATGAAATTGCAGATATGCTTGGTGTGAGTCAGTCTACAGTATCTAATTGGCTTAGAAAGTAGGTGGGTGATTTGAGGAGTTTAAAATGTCCAACCTGCGGTGCAGCAATAACGTTGCAAGACGGTGATAGAGAGTTTGCTTTTTGCAATTATTGTGGTGACAAGATAATGCTTGATGATTTTCGTAGTACTCACAGAATCATCGATGAAGCAAAAATCAAACAGGCTGAGGTGGAATTAAACCAAATTGAGTATCAGAGAATCCAAATGATTTTGGAAGAACAACGAAAAAACAAAGGGCAAAAATGGAAAAAGGCTAGATTTATATTAGGTATGATATTTATAGTTAGTGGCTTATTGATGATTGTTGTTTGTTATGCACTTATGGGAATTACAGATAAATCTGACTATGGATTGCTCGCTGTTTTAGGATTTCTTCCGTTTTGTATAGGAGGGGCGATACTACTTAATAATCTGTGGGAATAGACTGCCTGATTGTAAACAAAATGTAAAAAATAAAGAACCCGGCCCCGCCCGCACTTGACAATCGCCGGGGATTGGTTTATAATATATAAGCCGCATGTTTTCGGTAGATGGGCAAGTTGCGCCCTTTTGGACGCACACCGAACGCAGCGAGTCTAATAAGGAAAGTAGGTGTACAAGACGATGTACGCAGTAATCGAGACCGGTGGTAAGCAGTATCAGGTAAAGGCAGGCGACGAGATCTTCATTGAGAAGCTTGACGTCAACGCTGATGAGACCGTTACCTTCGACAAGGTTCTTGCAGTAGGCGGCGAGGGCAGCATCAAGGCTGGCGCTCCCTACGTTGACGGCGCTACCGTTACCGCTAAGGTGGTAAAGAACGGCAAGGGCAAGAAGATCAACGTATTTACTTACAGACCCAAGAAGGGCAGCAAGAGAGCACTCGGCCACAGACAGCCTTACACCAAGGTTGCTATCGAGGCTATCAACGCATAATTCGGACAGATGATACTGGCTGAGTTTTTTCAGAGCAGCAGCGACGAAAGGCTGCTCGGGTTTGCAGTGTCGGGTCACGCGGGAATGGCTGAAAGCGGACAGGATGTTGTCTGTGCTTCCGTTTCCTCGGCGGTCATGATGACGGCAAACAATGTCACCGATATCTTCGGCGAGGCTCACGGAGTCAAAGCGAAGGTCGAGGTGCTGGAAAATGATATTTTACTGAAGCTGACGGAAGATACCGAGGGCTTGGGGGACAGGCTCATTCTGGGGTTGCTCACCCATCTTTATATGGTGTCCGAGGAATTTCCCGAGGCTGTGCGCGTTAAGATCTCTGAGAGATGAGGCGCTATCACACTTTACGGAGGTGTAATTTACAATGATCAGAATTTCTATGCAGTTTTTCGCTCATAAGAAAGGTATGGGTTCTACCAAGAACGGCCGTGACTCTGAGTCCAAGCGTCTTGGTGTGAAGAGAGCCGATGGTCAGTTCGTTCTGGCAGGCAACATTCTCGTTCGTCAGAGAGGAACTCACATCCATCCCGGCGAGAACGTTGGCAAGGGCTCGGACGATACGCTTTTTGCTAAGGCAGACGGCGTTGTAAAGTTTGAGAGACTTGGAAAGGATCGCAAGAAGGTTTCCGTTTATCCTCAGGCTTGATCCAATGCCCCTAAGCTGAATAAGCTTGGGGGCATTTTTGATATTTCTACCTGCGCGGCTTCGTCGGGGGACTTTGATATGAAACATTTTAAGCGGATAAGAAAACTGCCGATGGTGGTGTATAATTTCTTTAATATGTTCCATAAGGATAAGGGCGCTCATTTTACCTATAATATGGGCGTCAGCATGATGAGGATGGGACTGCTCTTCTTTATTGCGGCAGTTGCCGTGACGGTGCTTTTTATTCTTTCCGACAGCCCCTCTATCAGAGTCAGGGACAACATCATGGCGTATGTGACCGATTGCAGAGAGGAAAAGCAGTCAGGCGTCACCGTAGGCGTCGTCAGCTTTTACGTTGAGGACTCCGAGGGAAGGGTCTCTCAGGTGACTCAGAACTGTGCCGCTTCAAATCTCGCCTATTATCAGGAACAGCTGACCTTTGGCAACAGGTGTCAGTATACACGTTACAGGATCGCGGGCCGCGACGACTACATTTCATATCACAGACCGTTCACGGTGAGGAGCGAGTACTTCTGGGCGTATCCCGATGTTGCCAAGCCCGTTCCCGTCTGGACGGCAGGGGTGGCGTTTCTGCTGATGCTGATGTTCTTCTACATCGGGAGCAGGGAGATACGGGTCTCGATGAAGTACCCGAGAAACGATGTCCCCGAGGAGCTTTCGGGGGCGCCTGTGGTCTTTTCGGGAGGGATCTCTCCCGAGATGCAGTACGATGATATCGAGGAGGAAAACTACTATGACCAATTACCTCAGGAAAGACTACAATAAGGATCCTCTGTACAACGCGGGAGTCACTTTTCTCAGGAGCATGCTTTTCTTACTGATACTTATGACCGCGGCTGTGACTTACAGGTTCACATACAAGCCTTACCCGCTGGAGAGCGAGGGGCTTCAGAAGATAACAGTCACCACTCTCGAAAAGTCGGTCAGTCATACTTATAGCAGAGGCAGGCGTGTACACGTTCATTACCACCTTGAAGCTGTGAATGATGTGACGAAGCATAAGTACTCTCAGACGATAACCGCCGCGGAGTACCGCACGCTCAAAGAGGGTCAGACCTACTCGAAACCGGTATATAAGACTCGGGCCGGCAGATTCATAAGCTGGGCGGGGATAACTGACGTGAAGAAAGCGCAGAAGCTCTACTACTCCCGCTTTCCCGATTCCGAGATACTGCTGTGCAGGACTATCATCGTGATACTCGGACTGCTGGCGCTGGCGAATCTCGCCATTGCCATCGGGCTGATACGCAAGGGAAACTATAATACAAAAAAGAGCGCCGTGGTGAAGTCCGCGGTGTCCTACGAGGAAATAATGCAGGCCGAGCATGAGTTTGAACGCTCAAAGTAAGGAGAGAACAGATGTTTGTAGATTCCGCGAAAATACACATTAAAGCCGGCGACGGCGGAGACGGGTGCGTTTCCTTTCACCGCGAGAAATACGTGGCGGCAGGCGGCCCCGACGGCGGCGACGGCGGCAAGGGCGGAGATATCGTGTTCGTGGCGGACGACAATATCTCCAACCTTATAGATTTCAGATATAAGAGAAAGTACGCCGCAGAAAAGGGCAAAGACGGAAGCTCGAAAAACTGCACCGGCAAGAACGCTCCCGACCTTGTGATAAAAGTTCCCCGCGGCACCGTTATCCGCGAGGCGGAGACGGGACGCATACTCGCCGATGTTTCGGGCGACGAACCGATAGTAGTCTGCAAGGGCGGCAGAGGCGGCAAGGGCAATCAGCACTTCGCTACCTCCACCCGACAGATACCCCGCTTCGCAAAGCCGGGCTTCCGCGGCGATGAATACGACGTGGAGCTTGAGCTCAAGCTTATCGCGGACGTGGGTCTGGTGGGCTTCCCCAACGTGGGCAAGTCCTCGCTGATCTCGGTGGTGTCGGCGGCTAAGCCTAAGATAGCCAGC
>CAMVIL010000049.1 GCA_947167535.1 uncultured Ruminococcus sp.
CTGGTGACTAACGTCTTGAACGTCATCCACGGGAACGGCAAATTCCCCGCTGCCGCTGACAACAGCCGCAGGACGCTCTGCGTTCACCCAACCCTCGCCGTTGGGGAGTTTGGCATCCTCCGGTATGCTCTTGAAATTCTCACCGAGAGTGAAAGACTTTAAGCTTTCGCAGCCCGTGAAGATGCCGTCCATAAATACGACATTGCTTGTGTCAAAACCGCTGAGATCGAGCGAGGCAAGACCTGAACAGCCGTTGAACATATAGTTCATACTTGTGACATTACTTGTATCAAAGCTGCTGAGGTCGAGCGAAGTCAGAGTGGAACAGCCGAGTATCCAGTTGTTTGTGAGTCCGTCTAAATATCCGCCGAACATACACTCCATGGTGGTGACATTGCGTGTATCAAATCCGCTTACGTCAAGCGAGGTCAGGGCAGAGCAGCCGGAGAACATATATGACATATCTGTAACTTTGCTTGTATCAAAGTTGCTCAGATCAAGCGATGTTAGGGATTGACAGAAACAGAACATCCTGCTCATATTTGTGACATTGCTCGTGTCAAAGCCGCTGAGATCGAGGGATGTCAGAGAGGAGCATTTCATGAACATTTCGCTCATATTAGTGACGTTGCTTGTATCGAACCCGCTTACATCAAGCGACGTCAATTTTTCACATGAAAAAAACATATTATGCATATCCGTGACATTGCTTGTATCAAAGCTGCTCACATCGATTGTAGGCAATCCGGAACAACTTTTGAACATATAACGCATAGTTGTGACATTACTTGTATCAAATCCGCTGAGATCGAGCGATGTCAGTCTGTTGCAGTAGCAGAACATCTCAGCCATATTGGTGACGCTGCTCGTATCAAATCTGCTCAGGTCAAGGTCGGTCAGGCTCGAACAATCCCAGAACATCGACATCATATTGGTAACGTGAGCAGTATCGAAATTACTTACATCGAGCTTGCTGAGACCGTAGCAGCCCCCGAACATATAATGCATATCCGTAACATTGCTTGTGTTCAAGCCGCTTACATCGAGCTTGGTGATTCTTTTACAGTGACCGAACATTCCTGACATATCCGTGACCTTACTTGGATCAAAACTGCTTACATCAAGTGAAGTAAGTTTTGCACAGTCCCAGAACATAGTAGACATATCTGTGACCTTGCTTGTATCAAAACTGCTTATATCAAGCGAAGTAAGATTAAAACAATAACTGAACATACTGCTCATGTCTGTGACCTTGCTTGTTTCCGCATTTGAAAGGTCTATAGAGGTGCATTCTGTAAAATGGTAAAAAAGTCTATAACAATTTTCGGGAAGTACCGTTCCTTCTTCGGCTATAATGGACTTAACACTATTCCAGTAGCCAATAGCTCTGATAGCGTTACGGTCTACTTTGCCTCTGAGAGTTAGCGTGCCCGTTGCTTCGTCAAAGGAATAGCACTCTGCTCCTACAGCAGAATCAGCCTGTGCTGTTATGCTCTGTGCGATGGCGGGTGCGCCGCAGCCGATGGCTCCTGTCATCATGCACAGAGCCATTACTGCTGCTAAAAGTCTTTTCGATCTCATAATTTCATCCTCCTGTTATTAAGTTGGATATATTTTATATCAATATCCGAAACAAATTATAGCATGAATTAACGGAAATGTCAATACTTAAATGATAATTATGATTAGCTGTCCTGCTTTTCGGCCGCGGCTGATCTGTACTATTATAAATGTCTTTTGTTTTAGCACGGCTGCGGGGGCAAAGAAAAAAGAAGAAAGAATAGTTTTTGATACTAAGTTTTTCGCTGAAATTGAACAAGCACTTCGAGATAAAGGCGTGACTGTGGAATATAAGGAGTAGTATCGTGTAGTCGGTAAAGCATTTAACATTAACCTCCGATAATGCACCGCCCGCAAGCACAGAGTACTCGATATTGTCATATTTAAGGGTTTCAAAAGGATTCAAAAAAGTTATGCCAAAATATGAAACCCATATTCTATCATAAACGCAAGGAACTTCTTATAACACAAAATAAGTCGGCATATCTTTAGTTGTCAAATAGTAGTCAAAAACCGATTTTTGTGTGATGTCAGAAAATGTAAAAAGCTCGCAAACCGCGTGTTTGCGAGCTTTTTGATGGCAGGGGCAGAAGGATTCGAACCCTCGGCACGCGGTTTTGGAGACCGCTGCTCTACCAACTGAGCTATACCCCTAAATGTTCTGTGGCTCAACCACGTATGCTATTATATCATATCCCGAATGGTTTGTCAAGTGTTAATCGATATTTTTAAAAAATAAAATTTATTAATGATATATACACGTTTAGAGGTGTATATAATTGTTATATGGTTGTGGCTGTGAGATCATTTCTGCTGTCATATATTGCGCTTGCAAATACGCGCCGAATGTGTTAGAATTGTATCACAGACCCGCAGGCGCGGGCGAAGACGATGAAAGGGTGACGGCTTGTGGAATTGGATATCGTAACGCGGGTCCCCGAACAGATCCGGGAGCGCATCAGCGGCAGACCTTATACCACCGACAGCATAGGGCTCTCGGGCGGCGAGGTGTACCTGTTTGAGGATATGGTGCTGAAAGTCTGTAAGGCTTCGGCTGACGGCGCGGAAATGGCGGCGGCTCTGCGCTGGCTGGAGGGTAAGCTTCCCGTGCCGAAGGTCATTGAATACTGCACGCGGGACGGTATGGAATACCTGCTCATGAGCAGGCTGGACGGCAGGATGAGCTGCGATACCTATTATCTGGAACGCTCCGAGCTGCTGCTCGGTCTGATGGCGGAGGGGCTCAGAATGCTCTGGAGCCTTGACATCTCCGACTGCCCGAGGTCGCGCGGACTGGACGCCGAACTTGCCGAAGTCCGCCGCCATGTCGAGCAGGGGCTTGTGGATATCAGCTTGTGCGAACCAGATACCTTCGGAGAGGGCGGCTTCAAAGACCCTGCCGACCTGCTGGAGTGGCTCGAAAATAACAAGCCGGTCTTCGACCCTGTGTTCTCTCACGGCGATTTTGGTCTGCCTAATGTGCTTTTGGAGAATGACCGCATCAGCGGCTTTATCGACCTGGGAGACTGTGGTGTTGCCGACAGATGGCGGGATATCTCCCTCTGCTGGAAGAGCCTTAGGAACAATTTCAACGGCACCTTTGGCGGAAAAGTCTATCCCGATTTCGACCCCGACGGGCTGTTCCGGCACTTGGGAATACAGCCCGACCGCGATAAGCTGAGGTACTATCTACTGCTTGACGAACTGTTCTGAACGGGGAAGTTAGTAAGGAAAGACGGGTCGGAAAGTGAAAATTCAATCTGCGTTCACAAATAATTCAGAAAATAACCGCTAAATTCGGGTCGGAGCTATTGCAAAATCCCGCGTAACGTGGTATAATGTATAAGATATTTGACAGAAAGGACCGATTGAAAAATCGGTCTTTTGATTTTGTAAGGAGGCTTGCTTCTGAATGAACACAGTTGAAAAGGCACGCTCGCTGGCACAGCCGCTATGCGACAGGATGGGACTCTTCCTCTGGGACGTCCGTTTTGAAAAGGAAGGCGCGCTGTGGTATCTGAGGATATTCATCGACCGCGACGAGGGCGTGGACATGAATACCTGCGAGGAATTTTCCCGCGAGTACAACACACTGCTGGATGAAGAGGATTTCATCACTCAGAATTACATCTTTGAGGCGGGAAGCCCGGGTCTGGGCAGAAAGCTGACAAGACGTGAGCATTTTGAGGTCTGCACCGGAGATGAAGTGCGGGTCAAGCTCTACAAGGCGAGAAACGGCGAGAAGAATTTCGTCGGACTGCTCGCAGACTGCGATGACGAAGGCTTTACGCTTGCGTTTTCCGTAGACGAAAACGGCAAGGCTCTTGAGTCGGAACGCTTTGAATACAAAGAGTGTTCTTCGGTTAATTTAAACGATGACGCCGATCTGTTCGGCTGATATAAGAAAGGAATGGTTGAGAAAAATGGCAAGGAGAAAAAACACTAAGGCTGCGGAGCCGTCGCCCGCTGAGATCAATAAGATGTTCTTTGACGCGCTGGCTGATATGGCTAAGGAGAACGGGCTTGAGCTTGAGACTCTTGCAGAGATAATCAGGCAGGGCGTTGAGAAGGCTATAAAGCGCGACAACCCCAAGTGCGAGTACATCAGGGTCGAGATCAACCCCGAGGAGAATATCCTTGAGATGGGTATCATGAAGCAGGTAGTAGACGACGAGCCGCTTGATGATTACAACGAGATCAACATCGAGGAAGCCCGTGTTATCGATCCCACCTGTCATGTGGGCGGTATGTGCCTGCTGAAGGTCTCTCCCGCTACTTTCGGAAGAGTCGCCGTGCAGAACGCAAAGCAGCAGATCAAGCATGAGCTCAAGAATCACGAGCGTGAGCGCCTGATCGAGCAGTTCAACGACAAGCTCTATGAGTGTGTTACCGCTAAGGTAGAGCGTATCGAAGGCAGGACAGGAAACGCAGTCCTGAGCTTCGACAAGAGCGAGGTTTACCTCGTGCATCAGGAGCAGATCCCCGGTGAGATACTTACTCCCGGCGATATGATAAAGATTTATGTAGTAGGCATAGCCAATCCAGAGAAGAAGCCTACCCTCAAGATCTCCAGAACCCACAAGGATCTCGTAAAGAGACTCTTTGAAAAGGAAGTCCCCGAGATCGCGGACGGCGTTGTTGAGATAAAGGGCATCTCGAGAGTTGCAGGTTCCCGCTCCAAGCTGGCTGTAAGCAGCAACGACCCCAACGTAGACGCTATCGGCGCCTGCATCGGTCCCAGAAAGTCGCGTATCTCCGCAGTAGTTGATGAGCTGGGCGGCGAGAAGATCGACATTATCCCTTACAGCGAGAACAAGGCAGAGTACATCGCGATGGCGCTGGCTCCCGCACAGGTGCTGGACGTTATCATCAACGAGGAAGCCGAGACTCCTACCTGCCGTGTTATCGTTCCCTCTAACCAGCTCTCGCTGGCGATCGGCAACAAGGGTCAGAACGCACGCCTTGCAGCAGGCCTCACAGGCTTCAAGATCGACATTATCTCCGACGTTCAGGCTAAGGAACTCGACGAGCAGGAAGAGACTGAGGAGACCGCAGCACCCGTTGCTGAGGCAGCAGTTGAAGAAGCCGCAGCCGAGACTCCCGCAGATACTGCTGAGGAGACCGCAGCCGAGGGTGAGGAATAATGTCTCAGGCTAAGGTAAAGAAAATACCGCAGCGCTTGTGTCTCGGATGCAACGAGATGAAAAACAAGCGCGATCTGATAAGAGTCGTCCGTTCCAAAGAGGGTGAGATATCCCTCGACCTTACCGGCAGAAAGTCGGGAAGGGGAGCATATATATGCAGGAGCATAGAATGCTTTAAGGCGGCGCGCAAGGCAAGGAGATTCGAGAGAGCCTTCTCCTGCGCGATAAGCGACGAGATTTACGACGGAATGGAGCGTGAGCTTGAAAATGAGCACAGCTAAGACCGACAAGTCGGGACTTATAAGCATCTGCCGCAAGGCGGGAAAGCTCAAGTCGGGCATGGACATCGTAAAGTCAGCCTGCATGAGCGGTTAGGCCAAGGCGGTATTCGCCGCATCGGATCTTTCACCCAAGTCGCTCAAGGAGCTTCGCTTTAACGCCGCGAGATACAGCATCCCCGTCTATAAGCTTCAGATGACTATGGAGCAGATAGCGCTGGCAATGGGAAAGAGAACGGGTATTCTCGCAGTCACCGACGGAGGCTTCGCCAAGTCGATGGCAAAGGGTGCAGAAATAATTTCCGCCGACATTGAAGACTTTTACAATGAATAAGGAGGCTGCCTATGAAAGCAAAGAATAAATACAAGCTGTCTGAGCTTGCAAAGGACATAAATGTATCATCCAACGACGTGATCGACGCCGTTGCCGAACTCGGAGGAGAGCCTAAGAAGAGCTCTTCCACCCTCACCCCCGAAGAGGTAGGGTATGTGTTCGAGTTCTTTACCCAGAAGAATCAGGTGGCGGACTTTAACGCTTATTTTGCAAATAACGTAAAGCCCGAGACCGAAAAGCCTGCCGAGAAGGCTGAGAAGGCTGAAAAGCCTGCAAAGACTGAAAAGACCGAGAAGGCTAAGCCTGCCGCTAAGAAAGCTGAGCCCAAGGCAGAAGAAAAGCCCAAGGCAGAGGAAAAGGCTGCCGAGCAGCCCAAGCCCGAGGTTAAGGCAGAAGCTCCCAAGCCCGCAGAGCCCGAGCAGAAGACTGAGGCCAAGGCAGAGCCCGAAAAGCCCGCCGAGGATAAGTCCAAGAAGAAGAAGGAAAAGCAGAAGGCCAAGAAGCAGGACAAGGGCGAGAAGAAGATGCTGGTCGGTAAGTCCTCCAGCGACGAGAAGGGTTACACCATCTCCGGCGGCGAGAGCGAGAAGCAGTCTTCCTCTTACCACACCACCGACACCCGCGGAAGCTACATCGAGCTGGATAAGTACAACGAAAAGTACGACAACATGGCTATCTCCAAGCAGGGCGGCGGCAAGAAGCAGGACGCTTTCCGCAAGAAGCAGAAGATCAACCAGAAGTCACAGCAGAATAAGCGCGGACAGTTCTCCCGCAAGAAGGAGACCGAGCAGGAGAAGCTGCGCCGTCTCGAGCTGGAGCGCGCAAGAAAGCAGCAGCTCAAGGTGCTGATCCCCGACGAGATCGTTGTCAGCGAGCTGGCAAGCCGACTCAAGGTCACCGCTACTCAGGTCATCAAGAAGCTGATGGGTCTGGGTGTTATGGCGTCCCTCAACGAGGTCATAGACTTCGATACTGCGGCACTGGTTGCAGATGAACTGGGCGCAAAGGTAGAGAAGGAAGTTATCGTTACCATCGAGGAGAGACTTATCTCCGAGGAGGAGGACGCTCCCGAAAGCCTGAAGGAACGCTGCCCCGTAGTCGTAGTTATGGGTCACGTTGACCACGGTAAGACATCCATACTCGACCGCATCAGAAACGCTCACATCGCCGACGGCGAGGCCGGCGGTATCACCCAGCACATCGGTGCTTATCAGGTATACCACAACGACCGCAAGATCACCTTCCTCGATACTCCCGGTCACGAGGCGTTCACTTCTATGCGTGCAAGAGGTGCGAATGTCACTGATATCGCAGTGCTGGTCGTAGCGGCGGACGACGGTATCATGCCCCAGACCATTGAGTCTATAAACCACGCTAAGGCAGCGGGCGTTCAGCTTATCGTTGCTATCAACAAGATGGATAAAGAGGGTGCAAACCCCGAAAGAATAAAGCAGCAGCTCACCGAGCATGACCTCGTAGTCGAGGAGTGGGGCGGCGACGTTATGTGCGTACCCGTTTCCGCAAAGACCGGCGAGGGCATCGAAGACCTGCTGGAGAGCATTCTCCTCATAGCAGACGTTCAGGAGCTCAAGGCTAACCCCGACAAGCTTGCTAAGGGCGCCGTTATCGAGGCTCGCCTTGACAAGGGCAAGGGCCCCGTTGCGACTCTGCTGGTACAGCAGGGTACTCTGCACAAGGGCGACATCATCATCGCAGGCACTGCCGTAGGCCGTGTACGTACCATG
>CAMVIL010000050.1 GCA_947167535.1 uncultured Ruminococcus sp.
GAAAGGTCGCCACGCCCCATGCTGTACGCCATGAGGTAAGTCCCCCACAGGCTGTACACGAACGCCGCAGTCGAACCCAGCGCGATAAGGCTGTCCATGTTTGGCGCAAGTCGGAACAGCTTTGTGTAGCCGCTGGAGAAGTAGTGGAAATTCAGCAGGATTATCGGCACCGTGAGTATCAGCTCCGTCAGCGCCATGATCATCATGTTCTCGTGACCGGTAAATATCGTCGGCAGCGGCAGTCCCAGCATATGTCCCATGCAGAGGTAAAACAGCGGCAACAGAAACGCCACCGAAAGTGCAAGCCTTCGCCGCATTGCCTTAAGCTCGGAGCCGCCGCCCGACTCGTCGGACTTTTTCTTCTCCTCGCCGCAGACCTTGGCACCGTAGCCCGCTTTCTTAACAGCCGCAGCTATCGCCTTAGCCGAGGTCACGCTCTCGTCAAACTCCACCTGCATATTATTCTGCAGCAGACTGACATTCACCGAGCTCACGCCCTCAACTTTCTTAACCGCTTTCTCCACATGAGCCTGACAAACCGCACAGCTCATCCCCGTCACATCAAACTTCTTTTCCGTCATAGGTAACCTTTCTATCGCAGTGCAGCTCCTGAGGACTCAGCCCTCAGGAGCCACCTCCACGCTGCAAAATTTATCTTATTACGAAGTATTCTTCGTACCAGACTAAGAATGTGTAGATAGTCCAGACTTTGCGCCAGAGGTCGGAATTGCCGCCTACGTATTCGTCGTAGATGGCTTTGATCTCGGCGGGCTTGAAGAACTTCGCCGCTATATCGCTGACGAACAGGCGGCGGACGTCCTCGTTGTAGTTCTCATCGGCGAGCCAGATGCGGACGGGCACTATGAATCCCAGCTTCTTGCGGAACGCGATCTCCTCGGGAAGATACTTAGCCGCAGCGGTGCGGAACGCTACCTTGTTCTGCTCCTCTGTCACCTTGTACTCGCTGGGCATTCTCGACGCTATGTCAAATATCCTGCGGTCGGTCAGCGGCATTCGTATCTCCAGACCTGCAGCGGTGGACATCTTGTCAACGTTCAGGTAAATGTCGCCCTCCAGCCATATCTGGATATCCACGTCGGACATCTTGGTCAGCGGGTCGAGACCCTCTGTCTCCTCGTAGATGTACTTCACAAGGTCGATAGGCTTGACCGACGGGTCGTAGTTCTGCAGCAGCTTCTGCTTCTCCTCTTCCTTCATGATGTTGGTGTTGCCCACATAGAAGTTCTTGAGGTTGTCGCCGTAGCGCTCGGCGTTGCGGTACATATTGTAGCCGCCGAAGAACTCGTCAGAGCCCTCGCCGGAATAGCAGAGCTTTGTCTCCTTGGCGGTGGCATTGCAGCCGAGAGTGAACACTATCGCCGAAGCGTCGCCGAGAGGCTGCTCCATGTTCTGCATGGTGTAGTGTACGACGCCGAAGAAATCCTCGGGCTGTACTTTAAGCACCTCGAAATCGCGTCCGAGGGTGTCGGCAGTCACCTTTGCAACAGGCGACTCGTCAAAGCGCTCCTCGTCGTAGCCGCAGCAGTGACCCACAGGCGCGTCGCTGACAGCCAGCACGTATGCTGAGTCCACACCGCCCGACAGGAAGCTGTGCGCCGTCTCGTTCGGCTCCTTGACCTCCTGCATAATGACCTGCATAGCCTCGTTTATCTCGTCAGCGTAGTCCTGAACGCTCTTGGAGCGGTCGGGCGCAAAGGTGGGCTTCCAGTAGCGCTCGATGTCGAGCTTGCCGCCCTTGAAGGTCAGCAGACAGCCGGGCATCAGCTTTTTCAGACCCTTGAAGAAGGTGTCCTCGCCGGCTACGTATGTAAGTGTCAGATATATCTGGAGCATCGACTCGTTCAGCTCCTTGACGAAGCCATCCTGACCGATGATGTCGCGTATCATTGTGCCGTAGAGCAGTCTGCCGTCGGCGGTGAGGTAGTAATAGAAAGGCTTGGTGCCGAACTGGTCGCGGAAGCAGGTCAGAGTGTCGGTCTCGCTGTTGTAAACGGCAAAGGCGAACATTCCGTAAATGTGGTCGGGCAGCTCCTTGCCCCACTTCTCAAAGCCCGCTTTCAGGATAGCAAGCTCCCTCTCCTCGCGGGGGAGAGTGTCGTCAAGGCCAAGCTCGGCGCAGAGCGCCTTGTGGTTGCGGATATGTCCGCGGTATGCTTTTATCTCTGTCATAAAAAACACCTCGTCAATTAAGTTTGCCGATGATAACGGCATCACTCATATTATACCACGACTCGGGGGCAAAAATCAATAGATAGCCCGAAAAAAATCACAATATCAGATACCCCAGCCCGAACAGCAGCTTCTTGTCCGCACCGTTTTTCCATAAAATGTATATCAGCAGCGCGATGAGGGCTTTCTCTTCGTCGATGTCAAACCCGCTCAGCAGGTCGGAAAGCTTCCCCGCCGAAAGCGGCGCTGCTCCTTCAACCGAAGCCTCCGACTTCGGCGGCACTGCCTCCCCTCCCGTCAGCCCCTGCGACCGCTGCTGCATCTCCATAACGCGGCGGATAGCCTCCTGCCGCATATCTTCAAAGCTGTCCGCCATTTATTTCACTCCCTTTCAGAACAGGTCGTCCAGCATCCCGCTGTCGCGAAGCAGCGGATATGCGTTCATCAGCCGCATGAGCTTTATCACTCGGTCGGCTTTTGGTCGGGTCTCGGGCTTGAGCAGCGGCTTCAGCGCCAATATCAGCCCTATGCTGCCGTCGTCCTGCCCGTTCTGATTCAGTATCCCCATCAGCTTCACTATCTTGTCCATGTCCTTAGGCACCGCAGGCGGGGCTGCCGCCGCCCCGCCGCCCGGGAAAATATCCCCCGTGTCGGATCCCTTGTCGCCCCCGCCCGCCGACAGCGACGCCAGCAGACTGTTCACCTGCTGCATCGTCTGCGGGTCGGAAAGCGCCTCGTTCAGCGTGTTCATGATGTCTTCCATTCACGCTCACCTGCCGTTTTTCAGCTTCTTTATCAGCTCCGCCGCCGCTGGATCGCTCATCAGCTTTCTCATGGCGGCAGGGTCGTTCATGATCGCCGCTATCCCCGACAGCTGTGAACCCTTCGGCGCCGAGCGTATCTTCTTTTCAAGCTCTCCGCTCTGAAGCTGGGCTTTGAGCTGTTCAGGCGTGCAGCCGAGCTTTTTTGCGGCAGTATCCAACAGCTGATCTGCCCCCGACTGACTTAAACTTTTGTTCAAATTATTCCTCATAAAAATTTCTCCTTTATTTCAAATTAAGGGTTTACATACACCGTATTATGTGTTATTATAAAATAAATCTGGCATAACAGCCGCAGCTTGGCGGCTGCCGCTGTCTTGGACTTGGAGGTGTTTGCGTGAGACTGGTCGTTTTCTCTGATACACACGGTAATTTCAGAGCCGCGCGCGAAGTCATTGAGCGCAATCCCGAGGTCTATACCTTCTTCTTTCTCGGCGACGGCGAGGCTGAGATAGATAAACTCAAGATAGTTTATCCCGAAAAGCAGATACTTAACGTATCCGGCAACTGCGATTACAATTCCATGACCCCCGGCACCGACCTGTACTACGCGGGCAAGGTCAGGATACTTTATACTCACGGTCATAAGCTCAACGTTCAGTACGGCGTTGATGAGCTCTTTAATATGACCAAACAGATCGGCGCGAAGATCGCGCTGTTCGGACATACCCACAGCAGATACTATGAGTACCGCGACGGCATTCATCTGCTCAATCCCGGCAGCGCTTCCGTTCCGAGGGACGGGCTCGCACCCAGCTATGCCTTTATCGACATCACGCCGAACGGCATAATGTGCAGCCACGCAGAGCTGTAACCCAAGATCCAAAGCGTTTTCCACCGCACAGGCAGCCAGCTTGTGCGGTGTTATCATAATATCTATATGCAGGGAAAACCGAAATTGTGCATAAGGAGGTCATCGGCTGTGTCGGAGGAGAACAAACACCGCAGGACCATCGCGGAAAGATTAAAGCGCGCACGTATCGAGGCGGGACTGACCCAGAAACAGGCGGCAAAGCTCTTCGGAGTCTCGCAGTCGGTCATCTCGATGCAGGAAAACGGCATACGCCGCGTCTCGGCAGACACCGCCGAACGCATGAAGACTACCTACTCCATGCTGACCCGCCGCCGCACCAACAGCAAAAGTCAGCCGCTCCCAGGAGCAGAAGCAGCCGAGGTGCTGCTCCAGCTGGCGGCACTGGGCGGAAACGAGCTGGAATACATCGCCGACAACTACATCGCTCTCTGCTCGTACATACTGATACGGGACATCTACTGCGCCAATCCCGACAATTACGAGACTCCCTTCCGGCTGGACACGCCGTCGGCGATAATGCTTCGCGAGCAGCTGACGGACGAGCTTGAAAAGATACGGAAGTACATTACCTACTCAAAGAATGTAAAGACGCACAATATCGTGCCCGACGACCTGCTTGAGCAGCGTCTGACGAATGTAGTCCGCAACTGCGAAGACATGATAACGGGTCGGAACAAGAAGCCGAAAAAGAAATAACTCCCACCGACTAGACAAATCTGAGAAAATGTGGTATAATTAAACAATACCGCACTGCAAAAGAAAAAAAGGAGGCTGCAAAATAACATGAACAATGATCGTCATGAGCAGGATATGTATCCAAACTCGACGGAAATGCAGCAGGATATATACTATCAACAGCGTCTGGAAGAGATAGAACGCGCTAAGATCCGCAGACAGCGCGCCGATCAGCTGGCAAAGGATCGGCTTCACGCTGAACTGATCATGGTGGGCGCGGCTCTGCTTATTATTTTTCTGATAATAATGCTGATCCTCCGCGCCGGCAAAAAGAAACAACAACAGACTGAGTTCCTCAACAGTACCGTGGCTCAGGCTTCCGCTTCGCAGGAGGATAACGGCCTCGGGGATGATGCTCAGCAGACAACCCCGACAGGTAAGACCGTACCCGAATATCAGGGTGACGGCGCTGCAGTTGACGGCAGCGAAAGCGGGGAGTCTCCCTATAAGGGTCAGGCGGAGGGTCACTCGCTGGTCACTAAGAACGGCGTGACTTACGTAGACGGTATCATGATTGTCAATAAGACCTTCTCGCTGCCAAAGGACTACGACCCCGGTATGGATCCCGCGGCTCAGAATGCCTTCAATACGATGGCGGCGGCGGCATGGGGAGACGGTATCTCTATCTTTATATGCTCGGGCTACAGAAACTATGAGGAACAGTATCAGCTCTTCGACGGCTACGCTTCCGCACGCGGACTGGCTGAGGCCGATGATGTCTCCGCAAGACCCGGACACTCCGAACATCAGTCGGGACTCTGCATGGACGTCAACTCCACCGAGTTCGACTTTGCCAATACCGCTGAGTCTCAGTGGCTTGAAGCTCACTGCGCCGAGTACGGGTTTATTATCAGATTCCCGCAGGGCAAGGAGAGCATCACAGGCTACGCCTACGAGCCGTGGCATATCCGTTATGTCGGCGTCGAGGCGGCGCAGGCTATGAAGACTTCGGGACAGTGCCTCGAGGAATATCTGGGCGTTACCTCTGACTATAAGGATTCTCTTGAGAATGAGGACTTCGTCAAGAAATACTCCAGCAAACCCGCCGACACCACCACCGCTCAGACCTACGCCGACGACCAGACCTACAACGACGGCTATCAGCAGGATTATAATTACGATTACAACTACGACGACGGAAATGGGAATAATTATAATTACGACTATGGCTACGATGACGGCTACCAGCAGGACTACAACTACGATTACAATTACGACAACGGCGACGGGTATAACTACGACTACAACTACGGCTACTGAACCACAAATAACGAAAAACAGACTTCCGGTACATTGAACGGAAGTCTGTTTTATTATGTTCAGTCGTTTCTGTGTCTTTATCAGAGCTTAGCCAGCTTCGCGCACTGAGCCTTTACCGCAGGATAGATCTCGCGGTAGAGCTGGTAGTAGCTGTCGTATACGGGAACGTTCGCCGCATCGGGCTGCTGGGTCTTGTCGATGGAGACCACCGCCTTGCAGGCTTCGGGCACCGAGCTGTATACGCCCGCACCGGTCAGCGCCAGCAGCGCCACGCCCAGCGCAGGACCTTCCTTGGAAGCCACGGTCTTTACGGGGCAGTTGTAGAGGTCGGCAAGCATGGATCTCCACAGCGGTGAGCTTCCGCCGCCGCCGCAAGCCATCATGTCGGATACGTTTATGTCCATCTCGCGGAATACCTCAACACAGTCGCGCAGGCTATAAGATACGCCCTCGAGAACTGCTCTGAGCATATGCTTCTTGGTGTGCATCGCGGACAGACCGAAGAACATACCTCTCGCATTCGGGTCGAGATGCGGAGTTCTCTCGCCCATCAGATAGGGCAGATACAGCAGCCTCTCAGCGCCTACGGGTACTGTCTCGGCTTCCTTGTCCATCAGGTAGTATTCGTCAACGCCCATGTACTTGCCAGTCTCTTTCTCGGCTTCGCAGAAGTTGTCGCGGAACCACTTGAGGGACAGACCCGCACCCTGAGTAACGCCCATAACGTGCCATGCGCCGGGAACCGCCGCACAGCAGGTGTGTACTCTGCCCTTGGGGTCGATGGCGATGCCCGAAGTGTGGGCAAACACAACTCCCGAAGTGCCGATAGTGGTGAACGCCTTGCCGTCCTCGGAAACGCCTGTGCCGATAGCCGCCGCCGCGTTGTCGCCGGCGCCGCCGACTACGATAGTGCCCTCGTTCAGACCCAGCTCCTCAGCCATGCACTTTGTCAGCGTGCCCGTCACCTCGCAGGACTCGTATACCTTGCCGAGCCAAGCTTTGTCTATCTCAAATGCGGAAAGCAGCTCGTCCGACCACTTTCTGTTGGGAACGTCCAGCAGCTGCATTCCGGAAGCGTCAGAAACTTCGGTGGCGTACTCGTGGGTCAGCACGAATCTCAGGTAGTCCTTGGGCAGCAGTATGTGCGCAACTTTTTCATATACCTCAGGCTCGTTGTTCTTCACCCAGAGTATCTTCGCCGCAGTCCAGCCGGTGAGGGCGGGGTTTGCAGTTATCTCAATGAGCTTCTCCCGACCTACGGTGCTGGTCATCCACTCGACCTCGGCTTCGGTACGCTGGTCGCACCAGATTATCGAGCGGCGCAGAACGTTGTTGTCCTTGTCGAGCATTACAAGTCCGTGCATCTGACCCGAGATACCTATGCCCTTGACATCATCCTTGCTGACGCCGCTCTGAGCCATTACCGCCTTGATGGTGTTTATCATAGCATTCGCCCAGTCGCCGGGCTCCTGCTCAGCGTAGCCGTTCTTCGGCTGATACATCGGATACTCAATGGTCTTAGACGCAATGACCGTACCCTTCTCATCAAACAGGACTGTCTTGGTACCACTGGTACCACAGTCAACTCCAATAACATAAGCCATATTCAATCTACTCCTTTTTAAAAAATGTCTTTATTGTAGAAAGTGCCGTACTTGCGGAGGCTCTGCCCTCAGAAACACAGCACTTACTCCGATGAAC
>CAMVIL010000051.1 GCA_947167535.1 uncultured Ruminococcus sp.
TGTTCTGATTTCACACGGGAGATTAACAAATTATGAACGATATAGGTAAAGAGCTTTACGAGCGGGTGAGAGCCGACTTCGAACGGCGGCTGGCGGCGGACAAGCGCCCGCCGAAGGATATGCGCGGGGTGAGCGACTACTCGGCGCGGGTGGGGCGGTATCTGGCGGAGGCGATCGCGGCGAACGTCACGGAGGACGCGCTCCCGGGTGGGCGGCTGTACTACAACATCGCGGAGAGCATACTGGAGCCGAGCCTGCGGACGAACTACGAGCTGGTGAACGACACGGCGGCAGAGGTGCAGCGGCTGCTCGACGAAAGGCAGGGGCTGCGCATCAAGCCTGCCCGCGCCGACTACCCCGAGGAGCGCGTGCAGACCGTGATCGGGGCGGCTTCCGAAGAGGGCATCGAGTTTGACAGGGCGCTGCGGCGCATGACCTCGCCCGCCGAGAACATCACGCAGAGCTTCGCCGACGACTTCATGCAGGCAAACGCAGCACAGCGCTCCCGTGCGGGCTTCGACACCTTCATCGAGCGGCAGGGCGGCTTGAACTGCTGTCCCTGGTGCGCGGGGCTTGTGGGCGTGTTCGCCTATCCGAAGGGCTTGCCGAAAGAAGTCTTTGCCCGCCACGACAACTGCACCTGCTCCGTGACCTACGGGACGAAGGGCGGGGCGAGACAGCACGTTTGGAGCAAGCAGACATGGAGCAGCGAACAGGAACGCGAATATCTGCGGCTGACGGACGAGGCGAAGCGTGGCAACGGCGGCAAGAGGCTCACGCCGAAGCAGATCGCGGCTATCCGTGAAAAGGTGCAGGCTCCGCACAGGCTTACGAAAGAGCAGGCGGCGGCGCTCGGCGCGTTTGCACAGCCGAGACGGTTGACAGCTCCTGCAATTGGAGACGGAAGTAAGTTCTATCGCAAAGTCGAGCTGGGGAGTGAGAAAGTCCAAACTACTCGCGGAACGGGCGGTAGTATATTGATAAACGCCTCTCCTGTTCTTAACTCGAAAAACAAATTGTATGTCTCTGAGAGTATATCTCCTAAACCGCGACTTGTTCATCAGGTTGATAATGCCTTAACCGAAGTCTTGCAAGCTATGGGGATCACAAACGCAGAAAATCTTCCTGATGTATATATCATCAGTAATAGCGAAATGGCTAAGAATGCTGTCGCGGCATATCGAGCATCTGACAACAAGTTATTTGTTAATTCTGATTTTGCCTACTACACAAGAGACAAAGCACCTGAAATTATGCAGGAATTTGTTAATCCCAAGGATTATAGAAGCACATACTTCCATGAAATGTATCATTGGGCTGACGCACAAGAATACCGCGTAAAAGTGGGAGCAATCTCCAAAGAAACATATCAGGACTATGAACGTTATGTTCAAGAAAAAGCTAAAAAAGCACTTGACAAACTTGTTGAATCGGGGTATAATATATTTGAAATTAGTGAATATGCGAGTGATGCCTATGATGAGGGCTTATACGACGAAACATTTGCAGAATACAGAACCGCAAAGGCATTAAAGAGGTGATATTATGCGCAGGGTATTAACTGATGAAGAAAAAGAATATATGGATATTTATAAACCATATCTTGACCCTAAAACGCATACTTTACGAGAGGACGCACCAAAAGAAGCTAAGGAAGCTTTGGAAAAGTGCAAAGAAATAGCACGCAGAATTAAGTATGAGGCGTGTTTTGAATAAAATAATAAACACCTAACCGCTCCCGAGCAATCGAGGGCGGTTTTCTTATACCCAAAATCACGAAAGGACTTGAAAGCATGACTAACGGCAATTCAGGATTATTCAAAGGCACGATAGGCGACAAGATAGACAGAGGGCAGGAGGATTTCACAGGCGTGGATGGCTGGAAAAGAAGATTAGTCGAGGAATACACCCAGCTGCGCGACCGCTACGAAAAGCTGAGGGCGTTCAACAATAAGCGTGAGGTCGAGGGCTATCTTGAAGACATCAAAGAACCACATACGCCCGAGGAAAAGAAAGCAGCACGGAAAGAATACCATGTGACCGAGCTTCTGAGAGCTCAGCAGAAGACAATGGGAGAGTATCTTCACCTGCTTGAACTTCGCGCCGAGCTCGAAGGCATTGACCTTGTGACAAGATTATAAGCAGCACCCCGCAGCAATGCAGGGTGTTTTCTTATGCCCGAAAGGAGCCGATAGCATGATAAGAGCAGGCAAAATTCCCGACGGAATGACCGTCGCGGAGGTAAATTCGTACATCAACTACATGGCTAAGCAGCACCCCGATATCAAGTCGGGAACGCTCGATATTGAGTTCATCGACGGCGAGGAGGTAGGGCTCACGCTCACGCCGGACGTGGTACGGTTCCAGCGCATACGCCGCATAACGGGGTATTTAGTCGGCGATCTCAGTCGCTTCAACAACGCTAAGCGCCGCGAGGTGGACGACCGAGTTAAGCACACATCGGTATGAAGAAGTCGAAGAAGAACAAGCCCCGTCCGCGCTGGTGCTGTGAGCGCTGCGGTATGCTGTGGGTGAATTGCGAGCCGGTGTGCATACTGTGCGGGGTCGCGGGAAAGCCGCTGAACGAGGGCGCGGAGAAAATTCTTTGCAAAAGGCAGGAAAGCAAGTGAAAGCCGTTCGCCGCTTCGCGAAATGCGTGGGAGCTTGCGACGAGCATTTCACGAAGCCCTCCAGCGAGCGGCGCAGGGCTTGGGGCGGAGCCCCATTCAAAATAAGAGGTGAGAACAACGGAATATTACGGAATTGAATGGCTGCGGAATTTGCTTGCAGCAAAGGCTGTGCGCGTTGATCTGCGGTATAAGTTCTACGACATGAAAAACAGCTTTTTTTCGCAGTCAACGATAATCCCCGAAAGGTTCCGCAGTCTGTCCATAGTGCTGGGCTGGTGCGGCAAGGCGGTGGACAGTCTCACGGGGCGGCTGAAATTCGACGGCTTTTCGGACGATGATTTCTACCTGAACGACATCTTTTCGCTGAACAGCCGCGATATATTCTGCCGCTCGGCGGTCAACGACGCGCTGATCGGGTCGTGCTCCTTCGTCTACATCTCGAAGGGCGAGGACGGTTATCCGCGCTTGCAGGTCATCGACGGCGGCAGCGCTACGGGTGTTATCGACCCGACCACGGGGCTCCTGAACGAGGGCTACGCGGTGCTTGAACGCGACATACGGTTCGGTGAGGCGGGTGGCATGAACTCGTTCATGCAGCCGAAGGTCGAGGCGTACTTCACGGCTGAGGCGACCTACATCTACCGCGGCGGCAAGCTCTCGGACGAGTACCCGAACCCCGCGAAATACGCGCTTCTCGTGCCGATGATATTCAAGCCAAACGCCCGCCGCCCGCTGGGGCACAGCCGCATAACACGCGCCTGCATGGAGCTTATGCGGCAGGCGGCGCGCACGCTGTGGCGGTCGGAGGTCTCGGCGGAGTTTTACTCGTTCCCGCAGAAATACGTGCTCGGCACAAGTCAGGATCTCGAATTTGACAACCGCATGGCGACGCTGACCTCGTTCCTCAAGATCGACAAGGACGAGGAAGGCAACAAGCCCGTTATGGGGCAGTTCCAGCAGCAGAGTATGCTCCCCTACACCGAGCAGGTGAAGATGTTCGCAAGCGCTTTCGCGGGCGAGACAGACCTCACCCTCGACGATCTCGGTTTTTCTACCGCAAACCCCTCGACAGCCGAGGCGTGGGAGGCTTCGCACGAGAACCTCGCCAACACGGTCAGGGACGCGCAGCAGACCTTCGGGTCGTGCTTCCTGAACGTAGGATATATAGCGGCTTGTCTGCGCGACGGTCAGGCATACAGCCGCGGCATGATGAGCGGGATAACTCCCGAATGGCTGCCGCCGCCCCTCAGTCCCGCAAGGCTGAGCGCGCTGGGCGACGCCATGAATAAATTGCAGCAGTCGTTCCCGGACTACTTCGACGAACGGCGGCTGCGGAGACTTACAGGTCTTTAAGAAAGGGGCAAATGACTGATGGACGGCGAAAAGCGCATCGGTCGTCAGACCCCCACAATATCAAAGATATTACCCTATGAGGACACCCGCGGCGGCGAGGCTGTCCTGCTCTATAATCAGTCGGGCAGGACGGCGCAGGAGTGGCAGGAGCTGATGATGTACGACATCATGGCTGTCGATGAGAACGGACTGTGGAAGCACATGAAGTTCGGCTGGTCTATCCCCCGCAGAAACGGCAAGTCCGAGCTGCTCATAATGCGGGCGATTTGGGCGCTGACGCATGACGAATGGGTGCTTTATACGGCACACCTTACGTCTACGTCGTCGAGCGCATGGCTTAAAGTCGTGACCATACTCGGCAAGATGGGCTTCGTCGAGAACGACGACTTCAAGACCACCCGCCAGCACGGCCAGGAGCACATTGAATGGCTCCGCGGAAACGGCGTGATAAATTTCCGCACGAGAACGTCTACGGGCGGTCTCGGCGAAGGCTATGACGTGCTGATAATCGACGAAGCACAGGAGTACAACACCGACCAGGAAACGGCGCTGAAATACGTCGTTACCGACAGCCCGAACCCTCAGACGCTGATGTGCGGCACCCCGCCTACAGCCGTTTCGGGCGGTACCGTCTTTAAGGACTACCGTGAAAACGTGCTTTCGGGCGCGGAGAACGACGCAGGCTGGGCAGAATGGAGCGTTCCGAAGCTCTCGAACGCGCACGACGTGGATCTCTGGTACGAAACGAACCCGTCGCTCGGGACTATCCTCACCGAGAGGACGGTCCGCTCGGAGCTCGGCAAAGATCCGTACAGCTTAGACGACAATATCCAGCGTCTCGGCGTGTGGATAGCCTATTCGCAGAAGTCGGCTATCTCCCGGGCGGACTGGGAGAACGCAATGGTGAAAGCTCCCGCGCTCCCCGCCGCTGCGCGGATATATCTCGGGGTGAAGTACGCAAAGGAAAGCGGGAACGTGACCCTTGCGGCTGCCGTGAAGCTCCCCGCGGGGAATATCTTTATCGAGGACATCGACTGCCGCTCCGTCCGCGACGGCAACGCATGGCTGATACCGTTCATGAAAAACCCTCACGTCAAGGGGATATGTATTGATGGTGCGAACGGTCAGCAGGTGTTAGCCGACGATATGAAGAACGCAGGCGTGAAGCAGAAGCCCGTCATGCCGACGGTGAACGAGGTGATCGAAGCAAATTCGCTGTTCGAAAATCAGCTTTTCGGCGGGGGGATATGCCACGCGGGACAGCCCGCTCTCGAACAGGCGGCTTCAAACTGCGAACACCGACCTATCGGCTCGCGCGGCGGCTTCGGCTGGCGGTCTATCCTCGAAGGCGCGGACATCAGTCTCTTAGAGGCTGTGAGCCTCGCACACTGGCTCGCGGCGACGGCAAAGGAGCACAAGCCGCAGAAAGCAAGCTATTAAGGCGCAGAGCCTTAAATAAATCTACCCTTACCACGGGGGTATATGTGGGGAAAGGACGATCATTATGGCAAACGAATTTAAAGCAATCGAAACTCAGGAAGACTTCGACGCGGCGATAAAGGCGCGTCTTGACCGCAACACAAAGACCGTCACCGACGAGGTGAAAAAGAGCTATGAGGGATATATCTCTCCCGACGAAGCGAAGGAACTCACCGACCGCGTGGACTCGCTGACAAAAGCGCTCACCGAGAAGGACACGTCTATCGCAGACCTTACGGCGAAGAACAAAGCCTACGAGACCGCTTCGGTAAAAGCGCGTATCGCCCACGAAAAGGGTCTGCCTTTTGAGCTTGCGGAACGTCTTTCGGGCGAGACCGAGGAGGACATTTCCGCAGATGCGGATAAGCTCGCGCAGTTCGTTTCGGCGGGCAGAGCGCCCGCACCGCTCTACGAGCCGCAAGGCAGCGTCGGAGCGGGAGTGAAAAACGAGTACGCGGCTGCCGCCAGCCTGCTCGACAGCCTTACAAATTAAAAGGAGGAAAACACAATGAGTAAGATAACCAACACTCAGGCGCTTTTTACGCCCGATCTTGTCAAGAAGATGATAAATCAGGTCAAGGGACATTCGGCGCTTGCCAAGCTCTGCGCGGGCGAGCCTATCCCCTTCGCGGGCATTGATATGTTCACTTTCTCGATGGACGACGAGGCTTGTATCGTTGGCGAAGGCGGCGCAAAGCCTGCCGGAAACGCGGCGCTTGCTCCTGTTTCCATCAAGCCGATAAAGTTCCTTTACCAGCACAGAGTTACCGACGAGTTCATGAACCTTGTGCGCGAAAAGCAGCTGCCTTACCTTAAAGAGTTCATCGACGGCGCTTCCAAGAAGATGGCGCGTGCGCTCGATATCTCGGCGTTCCACGGCGTGAACCCCTATGACAGACGCGCTTCCGATACCATCGGCTCCAACAGCTTCGACGGCAAGGTGACGAGGACGGTCAACTTCCTCGCAAGCTATCCCGATGACAACGTTGATGACGCAATAGCGCTTATCCCCGACGCGGATATCTCGGGCATCGCCATGTCCGCCGACTTCGGCGCGGCTCTCGGCAAGATGAAGATGGCGGACTCTCACGCGGCTATGTACCCCGAGTTCCGCTTCGGCGGCAAGCCCGACAAGTTCGGCGGCGGGCTCTCCTGCGACGTCAACAACACCGTGAACTTCAACTCCTGCGCCGATGAAGCCATCGTCGGCGACTACGCGAATGCCTTCCGCTGGGGCTACGCCGAGCGCATGAAGTTCGAGATCATCGAGACGGGCGACCCCGACGGTCTGGGCGACCTCAAGAGACACAATCAGATCTGTCTCCGTGTGGAGACCTACATCGGCTGGGGCATACTCGACCCGAACGCATTCGCCCGTGTCGTGAACACCTCGACCTTCGCGGGACCTGCCGCGGCGGCTACTGCGGCGGCAAAGATGTTCGAGGTCAACGTAAGCTCCATGCAGACCGGCGTGAACGTAGCAAACGGCGCGATCACCGGCACGCTCAAGTACATGAAGGCGGACAACGGTATCACGAGCGTATGGGGCAAGGGCAACTTCCTGTGTCTCGACTTTAGCGCGACCGATTGGAGCGCCTACAGCTCCGTTATGGTGGGTCTCGACAATTCTGTCAGCGGCAAGCTTGTTGATGTTCTCACCGACCCCGACAAAAACGGCGTGTTCAAGATCACGAACAAGGAGACCCAGCGCTTCATGATAGTTGCGACCTCCGCCGACGGCAGACAGGTACACAAGCAGTATTTCGACCTCAGCGGACTGCTCTGCGAGGTGCAGTAACCAATGGGCGCGGTATATGCGAGCGTGGCAGACGTGGCGCTTCTGCGCCCGCTGACCGCGCAGGAACGTGAGCAGGCGGAAACGCTTCTCGTGAGCGCTTCGGCAAAGCTCCGCATTATTGCGGGGAAATACGGCAGGGACCTTGACGGGCTCATCGCCGCAAACGAGGACTACGGCGCAGTCGTTAAGGCAGCCGTCACGCAGGCGGTCATCGGAACAACATCGCCCAACGAGAAATTTTGTGCAAATTGATTGTAAGTC
>CAMVIL010000052.1 GCA_947167535.1 uncultured Ruminococcus sp.
GTCCCGCATATTGATGGGGATAAGCAGCTTTTCCCCCGCCTGCGCCGAGACTGCGCCCTTACGGAGTATCATGTTCTCTGTATCGATGTAGTTGTGGATAGTGGTGAACTGCTCCACGACGTGCAGCTTCATGCCCTTGATTATCTCGTCAATCATTGCCTTGCGGTTGAGCATGGCGAACTGCTGCACTATCTTCATGTCGTGGATGTACTGCTCAAACAGCTCACCCTCACAGTAAGCGAGCTCCTTGGGGACGTCGGTGCGCTTGGTGTTCTTCAGCTTCACGATCTCCGAATGTATCTGCTTATCCCTGCCCTCTGCCTTGAGCCTTGCTATAAGCTCATCGATATCCCGCTGGGCGCTGCCGTTGAGACGCTTATACGCCTCGTTCTGGTAGAAGGTGGCAGTCTCCACGCCCAGGTGACGAGAGCCGGAGTGTATCACGATGTAGATGCTGCCGTCCTCGCCCTTGTCCGCCTCGATAAAGTGGTTGCCGCCGCCCAGCGAGCCTAAGCTCAGAACCGCTCTGTCGTGGTTGATGTGGTCGCAGCAGTACAGCTCGGTGAGGTCGACCTGATCGTTATATCTGTGAGCTGTCTTGCGGACGTTAAAGCCCGAGGGTATCTTCTCATAGATAAGCTTGTCCAGCTTCTGCAGCTCGATGTGGCTCTCCCTGACTCTGACGACCTCCATTCCGCAGCCGATGTCCACACCCACAAGATTAGGCACCACCTTATCGGTGATGGTCATTGTCGTGCCGATGGTACAGCCCTTGCCTGCGTGTACGTCGGGCATTACGCGGACGCTTTGTCCCTCTGCCATAGGCTGGTTCAGCAGGTTTATGAGCTGGGCGATGGCAGTCTGGTCGATGACCTCCGTGAACACCTTACAGGAGGCGTACTTTCCTGTTAATTCTATCATATATTTCTCTCCTTTCATAGCCCGACATCTATTTTTCTAAAACAAAAGGGACAGAGCAAGCAGCGATCCACACCGTGAAAAGTGCAGACTCCTGCTTGTCCTGTCCCATTTAGTTTGCCGAACTAATTTGTTTGATTATACACTATCGGGTTTGTGTTGTCAAGTGTTTAATGTCTTGGACACGAAATATTTACATTTTATTATCATCTGTAATCGTTTTTAAAGTTCCTGTAAAACCGAATTATCTGTTGACGGTACGGGCGGGATATGGTATAATTGTTGTGTAACTCGACCGATCTGCTTGTTGACAGCGAAGGGCATTTTGCTGGACTGTTCGATCTTAACATTAGCGGGCGTGAGGTGTTCCTCAACTACATTTTCAGAGAGAATTTCAGGCGTGATTTCGAGCGTAAGATAGAGGAGCTTTTACGGCAAGGCGCAGATGATGAACAGATATCCGAGTGTCTCGACAGGTGCGAACGATATATGACTGAGGATATTGGTTTTTTTGACCCGTCAGACTAACGTCAGCACAATAGCAAGCTCCGTTTTCATTTGACAAGATACAGAATATAGGTGATAAAACTATGGATTACTACAAACCTGCCGACAAAAAAGCAATTGCCGAAGTCGAAAATGTGCTGAGATATCTGGCTGATATCAACGGAAAGATGATAATAACAGGTCAGCACACACAGACTATGGCTCAGGAAGAGCGATTCAACATTCTCGAGGTGACGGGCAAGGAGCCTGCGCTGGTGGGATTTGAACTGCTGGCATACTCGCCGAACATCAATTACCTCGACACCGATGACGAATGCATCTCGGAAGTCGAGCTGAACCGCGGCACTCTGCAAAGAGCATGGGAGTGGGCAGAGCGCAGCGGACTTATTACCTTTACATGGCACTGGTTCTCTCCTCTGGGCGGGCATTCAAAATCATTCTTTACGGAGAACACCGACTTTGATGCCGAAAAAGCGCTAGTTAACGGCACGCCCGAAAATGCCGCGCTTCTGTCCGATATGGACTGCATGGCGGGGCTTCTGCGGCCCTTCTGCGACAGACACATACCGATACTATGGCGTCCGTTCCACGAATCTGAGGGCAACTGGTTCTGGTGGAGCGCGAAAGGTCCCGAGACTGCAAAACGGCTCTATCGGCTGATGTTTGAGCACTTTACAGAAAAATGCGGACTACACAATTTGATATGGGTGTGGAACTCCCCGCTCAAAGAAGGCTATCCGGGTGATGATGTTGTGGATATCATTTCGCGGGATATGTACCCGCCTGCTCACGAATACACATCACACAAGAAAGAATACGACGAGCTGACAGAAATAACCTCTTCACAGAAGATAGCCGCAATTGCCGAGACAGGCGTTCTGCCCGATGTCGAAGCGGCAATAAACGAAAAAGCCCAATGGGCGTACTACATGACATGGTCGCACGAGTTCTCTCTCGGGGAAGAGTACACCTCTTACGATCATCTCAGAAAAGTCTACGACAGTGAGCTTTCGGTGACTATCGACAAGCTTCCGAAGCTTTATTCGGTCCTGAGGACTTGAAAGCAACGGCGTTTAGTATACTATTAATAGCAGATAAAATCACGCGACCACAGCGAGGAGCTTATGGTGAATCTTTTTGAAAAGCAAGACAGTCTGAACACTCCGATAGAGTGCTTTGTATTTGACGCGGCGAGCGAAATATTTCCGGTAAAGCGGCACTGGCATTACTTCGCCGAGTTCATATATATGATGAAAGGCAGCGCAGAGGTGACCTGCAATGAGCGGAGCTATACCGTAAACGAGGGCGAACTTATCGTGCTTCACCCGTCTTCGGTGCACTCCATCTACTCTTCCGGCGGCGGGGTGCCTGTATATGCGGTGCTGAAATTTGATATAGCGAGGTTCCCGAGCAACGCTTCCTATTCGCCTTCTCCCTCCGAGATATTCAGATTTGCAGCATCGGAAGGGATGCGTGTCCATTTCGACAGGACTCAGTGCGAAGCGCTCAGGTGCGAAGAGATCGTCGGCGAGTGTATAAATGAAGCCAGAGATTATCTTTACGGCGCTGACATTATGCTGCGCTCCAGGATCTATCAGCTGATATACGGAATAGTCAGGCTGTGGATCTCAGACGGGCTGAACATCGGCGAATGTCCCACTTCGGGCAGCAGCTACGGGGTAGAAAACATCACCGAGTACATCGACAAGCATCTGGGAGAAAAGCTCAAGGTACACGATATCGCTCAGCAATGTCATCTGAGCTATTCTAATTTTGCAGCTAAATTCCGTGAGCAGTACGGTATGAGCTGCAAGGAATACATCGAGCGTATGAAGCTTTTCAAGGCGGAGGAATATCTTCTGTTCACCGACCTTGATCTGGCGGAAATAAGCAGGCAGACAGGTTTTTCCGATCAGAGCCATTTTATCCGCTGCTTCAAGAAATTCCGCGGCGTCACTCCGAATCAGTTCAGAAAACACAGAAACAAAAGCTGAGCAGACGCAATGTTATTTATATACTCAATAATTGAATAAATCTATTTCTTTTAAAGCTTAGGGTTGTATTATAATGAAGTCTGTGATATAATCATCCTAAGCTTTTTTAGATCGTCAACAGGAGGCATAAAATGGATAATTTCAATTTTTACAGCCCGACCGAATTCGTGTTCGGCAGGGACAGAGAAACTGAGGCAGGAGAGTATGTCCGCAAGTACGGCGGCAGCAAGGTGCTTATCCACTACGGCGGCGGATCTGCAGAAAAGTCGGGGCTGCTGGACAAGGTAAGGAAGTCTCTTAAAGAAAGCGGTATCAGCTTTGCTGAGCTGGGCGGTGTACAGCCCAATCCGAGGGATACGCTGGTGTACAAAGGGATCGAGCTCTGCAAGGCAGAGAATGTGGATTTTATCCTTGCAGTAGGCGGCGGATCGGTGATCGACTCGGCGAAGGCTATCGCTGCGGGTGTCTGCTATGACGGGGATTTCTGGGACTTTTACAGCGGAAAGAGAGTTGAAAAGGCTCTGCCGATCGGCGTTGTGCTCACGATAGCCGCTGCAGGCAGCGAAGGCTCGGGAGATTCGGTCATCACAAAGGAAGATGGAATGCTGAAGAGAGCCACAGGCTCTGACGTGTTGCGCTCCAAATTCTCTATCCTCGATCCCGCGCTCACTCAGACACTGCCTGCGTATCAGACCGCCTGCGGAGCGACTGACATAATGGCTCACGTTTTCGAGAGATATTTTACCAACACGAGAGAGGTCGAGATCACCGACCGCCTTTGCGAGGCGGTGCTGCTCACCATGGTCAAGGAGACTCCCCGTGTCATCGTCGACCCGAACAATTACGAAGCCAGAGCCAACATCATGTGGGCGGGAATGGTAGCTCACAACGGTCTTGTCGGAGTCGGAAGATCTCAGGACTGGAACAGTCACGGCATAGAGCACGAGCTTTCGGCGCTCTACGACTGCGCTCACGGTGCGGGTCTTGCGGTGATAATGCCGTCGTGGATGGAGTTCGTCTACAAGCATGATGTTATGCGTTTCTGTCAGATGGCGACCAGAGTTTTCGGGTGCCAGATGGATCATGAGCATCCCGAAGTCACGGCACTTGAAGGCATACGCCGTTTCAGAGAATTCCTGCACAGCATAGGTATGCCGATAAACTTTGCAGAGCTTGGCGCTAAGGAAGAAGACATCCCCAATCTCGTGGAGAAGTTCGGCATCGGCGACGGCAGAACAGGCGGATTTGTTTCGCTTTCGGCAGAGGACATCACAGCGATATACAAAATAGCCGTAAACGCAAAAGTTTAGGAGGCAGAAGATGAAGATACTGTTTATCGGGGGTACGGGAACTATCAGCATGGCGATAACACGCCTTCTCGCAGAGCAGGGGCACGAGCTTTATCTGCTAAACCGCGGAAACAGGAATACAGACCTGCCCGATAATGTAAAGACTATCACAGTAGACATCGGGGACGAGCAGGCGGTCGCCGATAAGCTCGAAGGCATGGAGTTCGACTGTGTGGGAGAGTTCATTGGATTTGTACCCGAACAGCTGGAGCGCGACTTCAGGCTGTTTCGGAACAAGACCAGACAGTTTATATACATAAGCTCCGCATCTGCTTATCAGAAGCCGCCGAAGAGCTTCGTCATAACAGAGGAGACCCCGCTGGAGAACCCATACTGGGAATACTCGCGCAACAAAAAGGCGTGCGAGGAATACCTGATGGAGCGTTACCGCGAGGACGGCTTCCCTGTTACGATAGTGCGCCCCAGCCACACATACGACGAGCGGAGCGTGCCTCTGGGAGTTCACGGCAACGGCGGCAGCTGGCAGGTAGTCAAGCGAATCAAGGAAGGCAAGCCCGTCATTATCCACGGCGACGGCAGTTCACTCTGGACGATAACACACAACAGCGATTTTGCCAAGGCTTACGTCGGACTCATCGGCAACCCGAAGGCTATAGGCGAGGCGTTCCACATAACCTCCGACGAGAGTGTCAGCTGGAACGAAATATACAAAGCCATCGCCGATGCGCTGGGTGTACAGCTCAAGCCGTACTACGTGGCATCGCAGACGCTTGCCGACATGAGCGACTATGATTTTGTGGGCAGTCTTATCGGAGACAAGTCGAACTCGGTGCACTTTGACAACTCAAAGGTAAAATCACTTGTCCCCGACTTCAAGTGCGAGATATCGGCACGGGAAGGCATACGAAGGACTGTGGAATACATCCTCGCTCACCCGGAATTCCAGAAGGACGACGAGGAGTTCGACAAGTGGTGCGACAGGGTAATAGCCGCGCTGGACAAGGCTAAGGAGGGTTTCTGATGGTAGATGTAAAGGGACGCTGGGCTCTTATCACAGGCGCTGCGAGAGGCATAGGCAGAGGTGCTGCGGTATTTATGGCAAAGCAGGGCTGCAACCTCATTCTGCAGGGCAGGACAAAAGAGCACTGCGCTGAGGTCCTTGAAGAAGTAAAAGCCCTCGGAGCAGAGGCTTATGCTGTCGGCGCCGAGTTTTCCGACATCTCACAGGTAGAAGCTATGCTGGCGGAGATAGACTCCCTCGGGAAGCCTGTTGACATAATCCTCAACAACGCAGGCATTCAGATAGCCTATCGCAGCGAGTATCTGAAGACTCCGCCTTCGGATTACGAGGAAAGCTTTAAGATCAACACGATCGCACCGATGATGATAGTGTATCACTTTCTCCCCGAGATGGAGAAAAGAGGATTCGGCAGGATCGTCAACACCACCAGCGGCATACGTCTCGAGCCCGAGCAGGCGGGATACTCCGCCAGCAAGGCTGCACTCGACAAGGTCACTATGGATCTGGCAGCCAAATACGAGGGCACGGACATCTGCATAAACATCACCGATCCCGGCTGGTGCAGAACTGATCTGGGCGGTCCTCATGCGCCGAACGCTCCCGAGAGCTCTTTGCCGGGAGTAGTTGTCGGAGCATTTATTGACGACAAGAGATCGGGCAGGAATCTCTCTGCGGGAAACTTCTACGGCATGACACTGGAAGAAGCCGTAGCGAAAGCAGAGAACGACTTCCCGGTATACACCGGCTCGGTAGCGTTTGTGTAAAGATAACGAGGTGGACTGTGTTTAAGAAGATCTTCGCAGTGGTATGTGCAATGTGCATGACCGCAGCAATGCTGTCGGGCTGCTCCTCATCAGAGAAAAATGACAGCAGCAAGGCAGCGACAAACAACACCGAAACATCGGCTTCGGCTGATGCAGGAGAAACTACGGAGCCAGTATTCGAGATGGATCCGGCTCCCATCACAAGAACAGAAAATGAAATGCCAGAACTCGACGAGGTAAAGAAGCAGTACTCAGGGAAGGAAACGGATATCGCGGAGCAGCTGGAAAAGCTTGCCGAAAGCAAGAACGTTCCCTGCATAAATATCACGACCGAGGACGAGAAGCCAATAGATTCAAAGGAGAGGTATGCCGCAAGTGTTATTGATGTGTTTGGCTGCGGCGACGAGTTCAGGCTGACAGCAGCGGGTGGCGTTAAATTAAGGGGTAATTCGTCAGCAGACCAGGGGGATGAAAAGCCATACCGCATTAAATTTGAAGAAAAGCATAATGTGCTCGGTCTCCACGGCGGGAACGAGTACAAAAGCTGGGTACTGCTTCGCTCTTATTGGAACCTCGGGACCAACTACACAGCTCAGAAGCTGGCAAAGGCTATTTTCGGCGGCAAATATTACAACACTGATGTTATGTTTGTTAATCTATGCATCAACGGCGACTACAAAGGCATATACGTTCTCTGAGAGCAGAATCAGTCCGCTGAGGGGAGGGCTCAGGTGAAGGAGCCTGAGCAGGACGACGATTCTGCCGACATCGGGTATTTCCTTGAGATAGACAACTATCCCGACGACACACATCCATACTTTGTCATGGATTACGCTAATGCCGAGGTAAAGGATATGTACGGCGAGACGCGGCAGTTTGCGTCGGCGGAGTACAGCATAAAGAGCGATATAGTCACTCAGGGACAGCTCGATTTCATCGGTAATTACACCGCAGGAGTTTTCAGGATACTCTACGAAGCTGCCGAGCATGAC
>CAMVIL010000053.1 GCA_947167535.1 uncultured Ruminococcus sp.
CCACAGACCTCTTCTGGAAGAACGCTGTCACCGAGCGCGGGATGTTCGCCACCACAGGCGCCAACGCAGGGGAGTTCTGGATACCGAAAATGAAGCAGGCGCAGTATCTCTCGGACAACGATCAGGAATTCTGCACCGTATATAATATGGTACGCACCGCCGACTACCTGCTCCGCAGGACGGGCGACAAAAAGTACGCCGACTACATCGAGCGTGCGCTGTACAACGGCTTCCTCGCGCAGCAGAATCAGCTGACGGGAATGCCCACCTACTTCCTGCCGCTTCGGGCGGGCGGAAAGAAAAAATGGGGCAGCAAGACCCGCGACTTCTGGTGCTGCCACGGCACGATGGTGCAGGCGCAGACTCTCTACCCGCAGCTCATCTACTACACCAACGCCGACGAGAACCGCATAAGCGTTATGCAGTATATCCCGTCGGAGGGTCAGATAAAGCTGGGCGAGGCCAGAGTGCTCATCAGCCAGACCACCGAGATGAAAAACTACAACAATCAGGTGTTCTTCGACGAGCAGGGCGGCGGCGAGAAGTCCCGCTGGTCGCTGAAGTTCGATGTCAAGTGTGTCAGCCCTGCGAGCTTCAGGCTGGCGCTGAGAGTCCCTGTATGGGCGAAGGGCGTGACCCTGACGATAGACGGCGAGCAGGTCGAGCCCGAGATAGTAAACGGCTGCATCGAGATAGACCGCGAGTGGGAGAACAGCACGATATACCTGATGTTCGCAAGCGCCATAGAGTTTGAGACGCTCCCCGACGCGCCCGAGCTTGCGGCTGTGGTGGACGGTCCCATAGTTCTGGCGGGACTCACCGACCGCGACTGCGGTATTGAGGGTAGCACTCCCGAGGAGATATTCCTGCCGAGATGCGAACACACATACAGCACCTACGTCTGGCGGCAGAACCGCTACGTCAGCAGAAACCAGCCCGTGAACATCGAGTTCATACCGCTGTACGAGGTGACCGACGAGGTGTACACGGTGTATTTCACAAGAAAGTAATGCGAGATCCCCTGTCATAACGGCAGGGGATATTTTTGTCACAGCAATGACATTTGAGAATGATTCTCAAATATGAAAGAATTGTAAAAAACGTCCCGCTCCCGTTGACAAGCCCTCGGAGATGTGCTATAATTTGAAAATGAAAGTGATTATCAATTTCAAGGATTTTGGAGGGTATGGAAATGATACTGAAGAGAATTACTGCGGCGGCAATGTCGCTGGCACTGGCTGTATGCGCGGCAGGCTGCGGGAGCAGCAGCGCGGGTTCGCTGAGCAAGAAGGACGGCAGGCTGAGCATAGTCTGCACCATTTTTCCCGAGTACGACTGGGTGCGTGAGGTACTGGGCAGCAATGCCGACAACGTGGACATCACCTGCCTGATAAACGGCAGTTCCGACCTGCACAGCTACCAGCCCACCGCCGATGACATCATGAAGATAACTTCCTGCGACCTGCTCATCTACGTGGGCGGCGAGTCGGACACATGGGTCGGCGACGCGCTGAAGGGAGCGGTCAACAAGGATATGCGCACCATCTCGCTGGTGGAGGCAGTCGGTGATACCGCCAAGGAGGAAGAGCTCAAGGATGGTATGCAGGCTGAGGAAGAAGAGGAAGAGGGCGAGGAGGAAGAGCCCGAGTACGACGAGCACGTCTGGCTGTCCGTAAAGAACGCCGAGACGCTCTGCGGGAAGATAGCCGACGAGCTGTCTGCCATCGACCCCGACAACGCCGACAGCTACAAGAGCAATTTTGAAGCCTACAACGCAAAGCTTGAGACTCTTGACAATGATTTCAAGACGCTGGCGGACGGCGCTCAGAACAAGACTCTTATTTTCGGCGACAGGTTCCCCTTCCGCTATTTCGTAGACGACTACGGCCTTGACTACTACGCTGCCTTCGCGGGCTGTTCCGCAGAGAGTGAGGCCAGCTTCGAGACCATCACCTTCCTTGCGTCAAAGGTTGACGAGCTGGGTGCAGACACGGTCTACACCATAGATGGCTCCAACGGAAAGATCGCACAGTCGGTCATCGACAACAGCAAGTCTAAGGATCAGAAGATCGCGGTGCTGGACTCTATGCAGTCGGTGACGCAGGAACGCATGGACAATGGCGAGACATACCTCAGCATCATGCAGAGCAACTACGAGGTGCTCAAGGCCGATCTCGGCTGACGGCTATGGGAGAGTACAGACACATCGTCCACAGCTTCGAGCCTGTGTTCGACGGAGACAGCCGCCTGCTGATACTGGGCAGTCTGCCGTCGGTGAAGTCGCGGGAGCAGGGGTTCTACTACGGCCACCCGCGCAACCGCTTCTGGAAGGTGATCGCCGCGCTGACAGGCGACCCGCTCCCCGAGACCATCGGGGAGAAGAAGCAGATACTGCTGAAAAACGGAATAGCCGTCTGGGACGTCATCGCAGAGTGCGACATCATCGGCTCGTCGGACGTGAGCATCAAAAACGCCGTCCCCGCCGACATCATGCGTCTGCTGAACGCCTGCGACATCGCGGCGATATACGCCAACGGCTCGGCGGCGGCGCGGCTCTACCAGAAGCATATGCTGCCCCTCACGGGCAGGGAGATAGTAACGCTCCCGTCCACCAGTCCCGCCAACGCCGCGTGGAGTCTCGGACGGCTCACCGAGCGCTGGGGCGGGGAGCTTCTGCCTATGCTCAAAGAATGATTATGAATCCCGCCTGATGCAATCCTGCATTTTTGGCGGGATTTTTTGTCGAAATGACCGAATATATGCAATTTTGTTGTGCATAACTTACGAAAATGGGTGGGCAAATATGGTTTTTTACAAAAAAATACGTTTTACCTATTGAAATCGGTGAAAAAAAGGTGTATAATAGTTTTAATCGGTTTTTATACCGAAAGAATTTAATCAAACTATGGAAAGAAGGACTTTTGTATGTTAGATATCAGAATCGAACGTACTCAGACACCTAAGGAAAAACCCACCGATGAGAGCAAGCTCGGATTCGGTCACATTTTTACCGACCATATGTTCATTATGAACTACGACACCGGCGAGGGCTGGCATGATGCAAGGATCGTCCCCTACGGCGACCTCACCCTTTCGCCTGCTTCCATGTGCCTGCACTACGGTCAGGAGATCTTCGAGGGTCTCAAGGCTTACCGCACTGCTGACGGCTCCATCCAGCTGTTCAGACCCGACGAGAACTACAAGCGTCTGAACGTTTCCTGCGACAGAATGGTTATCCCGCATCTCAACGAGGAGGACTGCATCCAGGCTACCAAGGCTCTGGTAGAGATGGAGAAGGACTGGGTTCCTCATTCCGAGGGCACCTCGCTGTACATCAGACCCTTCATCATCGCCACCGACCCCTATGTAGGCGTTCGTCCCGCAGACCACTATCTGTTCATGATAATCCTCTCGCCCTCGGGTGCTTACTACTCCACCGGTCTGAACCCTGTTAAGATCTACGTTGAGAAGCAGTATGTACGTGCAGTACGCGGCGGTACAGGTTTTGCAAAGACTGCTGCAAACTACGCTATCTCCCTGAAGGGTCAGGCAGAGGCTCACGAGCAGGATTACGAGCAGGTTCTCTGGCTGGGCGGCGTTGAGCAGAAGTATGTTGAAGAGGTTGGTTCCATGAACATCTTCTTCGTTATCGACGGTGAAGTCATCACTCCTCAGCTGACAGGTTCTGTTCTCCCCGGCATTACCAGAAAGTCCGCACTCGAGATCTGCAAGAAGAAGGGCTACAAGGTATCCGAGAGACGCATCTCCATCGAGGAGATCGCAAAGGCATACGACGAGGGCAAGCTGGACGAAGTATTCGGCACAGGTACTGCCGCCGTTATCTCGCCTGTCGGACATCTGAAGTGGGGCGACAAGATCATGACCATCAACAACAACGAGATCGGACCCATCTCCCAGATGCTCTACGACACCATGACCGGAATCCAGTGGGGCAAGCTCCCCGACGAGTTCGGCTGGGTAGTTAAGGTTTGCGACTAAGACCCGCACGATCAAGCGGTATATAACGTAATTTCAGGCACTCTCTGTAACAGGGGAGTGCCTTTTTGCTGACACTCGGTTGACTTTTCCGCCCGAATGCGATATAATATATAATGGTTAAATATGCACATACTTTACCTCACGGAGAGATCTTATATATGAAAGAAAAGATACAGAAGAAAAAACGCAGGTCGGGACGCAGGAGCATCGTTACCTACTGGCAGACTACCAGCCTCGGTATGGTCACGGCGGCTCTGCTCGTCATCGGAATACTGCTGGCGGGTCTGCTGAAAAATTACTATTACAGCTCCGCAAGACAGTACCTGACTTCGCATATGAATATCATCACAGGTTCCCTCGACGGCAGCGGCGGTGAGAACGTCAACTACTCGGCGCAGATTCGCTCGATGGTCGAGGGCTATGAGGATAAGGACAAGATAGAGCTTATCGCTTTCGGCTACGACGACAAGGCGGTCATAACCTCGTCGGGATTCTCCCCCGCCGCCGACATGAGCATGGAGGACTACCAGAAGGCAGAGACCGCCGACGACGGCATGGCGTACTCGATATTCAGGCTCCCCAGCGGCGAAAAGGTGATAGCCGTCACCGCCATGATATCCCTGCGCGGGTGCAGGTTCAAGGCGCTGAGGATGGTCTCATCGATGAAGAGCATCGACCACCAGCTGGTGATACTCATGCTGGCTATCAGCTTTATTTTCCTGCTGATAATCCTGCTGATGTACCTGTCGGGCAGGTACTTTATCCGCTCGATAGTATTCCCCGTGCTGAAGATAGGGGACATCACCCGCCAGATCGCGAAGGGCGATTTCTCGGCGCGTATCGAAAAGGCGGGCAACGACGAGCTGGGCGACCTCTGCGATTCGATAAACTACATGGCGCAGGAGCTTTCCAACACCGAGTCGATGAAGAACGAGTTCATATCATCTGTCTCCCACGAGCTGAGGACTCCGCTGACGGCTATCAAGGGCTGGAGCGAGACAATGATGGCGGTGGACGACCGAGATACTTTCGTCAAGGGTATGCGGGTCATAACTTCCGAGACGGAGCGTCTGTCGCAGATGGTTGAGGAGCTTCTCGACTTCTCGAGAATTCAGGACAACCGCCTGACCCTCATCATGGACAAGATAGACATTCTCGCCGAGCTGGGCGAGACGGTGCTGATATATCAGGAGCGTGCCCGTGCGCTGGGCATCACCCTCAACTACTACGAGCCCACCATGCTTCCTTTCGTTTACGGCGACAAGAACAGGCTCAGACAGGTGTTCATCAACATCGTTGACAACGCCATAAAGTATTCCGACAAGGGCGGAAAGGTGTCGGTGGAAGCCTACGAGCAGAACGGCGACATCTGCATACTGGTGTCTGACACGGGCATCGGCATCTCCAAGGAAGACCTGCCGAAGGTCAAGACGAAGTTCTTCAAGGCGAACCACACGAGGCGCGGTTCGGGCATAGGTCTTGCGGTGGCCAACGAGATAATCACCCGCCACAACGGCACGCTGAGCATCAACAGCGAGGAAGGCGTCGGAACTACGGTGCTGATAACGCTCCCCGCCATAGACGGCGGAAGCAGTGAGCAGGACAAGCCCACCGTCGAGGTGGAGCTTATCTCTTCCGACGATTGACACCGAAAGGAAAGACACAATGAAGCTATTCGGCAAAAAGACCCCGCCCGCGGGCTGCGACGATATCCCCGAGCGGATACATAAGCGGCTGCACACCATATATTTTTTCATCTTCTGCGTTATGGCGGCGGCGGTGTTCCTGATGTTCTGGAACACGCTCTGCAACATCTTTCTGGAAGCGCCCGAGAGAGATGACGAGGACTCGCCGTTCCTTATGCACCAGTACTGCGGGACTTTCTTTGTGGAGATAAACGCCGAGAACAGCTTTGCTTCGCAGGCGGATTACGACGCTTATGTGGCAAAATACTGGTCAGCGCCGCAGGATACAGAGCAGAAAAGCAAGGTGAGCGATATAATAAACGCTATTGCTTCGCTGGCATTACTGGCGTTTATCATCGTGAGGTTCTTCATGAACAAAACTATCAAGATATTCAAAAACACCTACCTGAGCTTTGCGGCGGTGTTCCTGTTTGCGCTGATACTTTCGGGCAGGCTTGACATAACCGGGCCGATGACGATAGTGCTCGTGCTGAGCCTTGTGCTGGCGCTGAGGAGCGGCGACAGAAAGACGATATTCTCAAACAGATCGTCGGAGTATTTCTTTACCTGCGGCTCGGTATGGCTGGCGGGCAATATCATAATGACGATAATCCACAAGACCGAGACTGATTACATGACGGGCATATTCTCCCGCCCGGTATTCTATCTCCAGCTTTACAATCTGCTGGGACTGCCGATAATTACCCTCTGCGCGGGGCTGATGCTCCGCCGTCACGAATTGCAGCTTGCAGAAGCCGACACCTCGAAGAACACCCTTGCCATAAAGCTGACCTGCGGGACGATACTCGCGGCGACAGCGGGCTTTATCCTCTACCGCCTGCCGATGCGCATTTACGAGCTGATAAAGACGCTGACCGACAGTTCCTATTCGGTGAAGCTGCCGTTCACGCTTATGGAGCAATTTACCGATTCCAAGTTCATCGAGCTTCCCCGCGAGATGGCGAAGAGCACCGCCGCCTACAACAGCGCGGTGACCTACCGATTTGTTAAAGACCTGCCGATGTTCGTGATATGCACGATAGCCGTGTGGTACTTCGTTAGGGTGATGATGAACATTTCAAGGAATGAACTGAACACCCGCCGCAACAGGCGTATGCTCAACGTTGCAATGATACTTCTGCTTGCGGCGTCGCTTTGGTTCAACCTGATGGGTATTCCCGAGCTTGGGCTGTTCAACAACGGCTTCACGAATGTCTACGGCGAGGTTGTCTACACCATAGCTCTGCGCTCGCTGACCGAGCCCGCGCTCTACGCGATGGTGATCTGGTTCTTCAAGACCTATCTTCAGGCGATACCCGAATCGGCGGACGCTGATGACGATGAGTGAAATATTACCCGAACACCGTTTTTCTGCGACGGTGTTCTTTTTTCTGCCTCAAAGGCATTGACAGAAGGCTGATAATATGGTAAAATAGTAATATATAACAAAAAATAAGTTGACAGGTAGTGATTTTCATGAAAGAAGCCGAAACGCTTGAGCAAAAGCGTGTCCGCGCAGAAGCCGTGGTGGAGGCTCTGGAAAAGAAATATCCCGACGCGCTCTGCTCGCTTACATACGACAAGCCCCACGAGCTGATGATAGCGGCGCGGCTGTCAGCGCAGTGCACCGACGCGAGGGTGAACCTCGTCACTCCCGAGCTGTTTTCAAGATACAAGACGATAGACGACTTCGCGGAAGCCGAGCTCTCCGACATCGAGGAGATAATCAAGCCCTGC
>CAMVIL010000054.1 GCA_947167535.1 uncultured Ruminococcus sp.
GCTCTGATGTCAAGACCTTCGACAACGTTATGGTGGGCGAGGTCTGGCTCTGCGGCGGGCAGTCGAATATGGAGCTGGAGCTGCAAAACTGCAAGGGCGGTCAGGACGTCCTCAAGGAGCTCACCCCCGACTGCAACGTCAGATTCTACTACACCAACAAGCGCTCGATGATAGACGAGGAAATGCTCGAGGCAGAGCGCAATTCCGGCTGGGCTGAGGCGGGAAGCGAGAGCTCTAGAGCGTGGAGCGCCGTGGGATTCTTCTTCGGAAGAAAGCTCGCAAAGGAGCTGGGCGTTACCGTGGGACTCATCGGCTGTAACTGGGGCGGAACTTCCGCTTCGGCGTGGATGGACAGACCCACCATCGAGAACTGCAAGGAGACCGCAAGCTACATCGAGGAGTACGAAAAGGGCATCGAGGGCAAGTCCGTTGAACAGCAGATTGCCGAGTACGACGCCTACCGCAAGGAGATGGACGACTGGAACGAGCGCGCGCAGGTGGTCTACAAGGACGACCCCCACGCCGACTGGGACAAGGTGCAGAAGGTCATCGGCCCCAATCCCTATCCGGGTCCCATCAACTGCAAGAACGAGTACCGCCCCTGCGGACTCTTCGAGACTATGCTCATGAGAGTATGCCCCTACACCCTCAAGGGATTCCTCTACTATCAGGGCGAGAGCGACGACCACAAGCCCGACAGCTACTACAAGCTGTTTTCAAACCTCATCGCGCTGTGGAGAGACAAGTGGGGTGACGATGAGCTTCCCTTTATCATCACTCAGCTCCCCATGTTCAGGTACGCCAGCGAAGAGGACAAGAAGCACTGGTGCATAATCCGCGAGGCGCAGATGAGAGCCTACAAGACCATCAAGAACACAGGCATCGCCGTCATCACCGACTGCGGCGAGTTCGACAACATCCACCCCGTGGACAAGGTGCCCGTGGGCGAGAGGCTCTGCCTGCAGGCGGAAAAGCTGTTCTACGGAATGGACGTCCCCGCTTTCGGTCCGATGTTTAAGGACGCGGTGGCAAAGGACGGCGGGCTCCTGCTCTCCTTCGACCACGCCGAGGGCGGATTTGAGATAAAGACCGACAGCATCGACGGCTTCGAGGTAGCAGGCGCAGACGGCGAGTTCAAGCCCGCAGAGGCAAAGCTCGACGGCGAGAAGATTTTTGTCAGCAGTCCCGACGTTGACAAGGCAGAGTTCGTCCGCTACGACTGGAGCAACTACATTATTCCGAGCGTTTACGGCAGGTCGGGGATACCGATGGCGCCGTTTAGGACTGACAGGGGGTAAAAGATCATGAAGCGCACCGACTACATCACATGGGACGAGTATTTCATGGGCATAGCGCTCTTCTCGGCACAGCGAAGCAAAGACCCCAACACGCAGGTGGGCGCCTGCATAGTCTCCGACGAGAACAAGATACTCTCGGTGGGCTACAACGGTATGCCGACGGGAGTCAGCGACGACGACATCCCCTGGGAGCGCGAGGGCGGTCTGCTTGAGACCAAGTACCCCTACGTCTGCCACGCGGAGCTCAACGCCATACTCAACAGCGAGAGCAATCTCCGCGGCTCGCGGCTGTACGTCACCCTCTTTCCCTGCAACGAGTGCGCCAAGGCGCTGATACAGGCGGGGATCAAGGAAGTCATCTACCTCTCGGACAAGTACGCCGACAGCGACACCACCCTCGCCAGCAAGAAAATGCTCAGCATGGCTGGGGTGAAGACCAGAGAATACGTCTCGGCAGGCAGAGCCGTCAGAATAGAACTCTAAGAAAGAAGGTCGCCGAAATTGTTCGAGGCATTAGTAAACTTTTTCCGCCGCGAAGAGCCCGAACCCGAGCAGGAGTGGGAGATAGTCCCCGAGCAGGAACAGCACGCGGTCTCGAGACCAAAGCCGCTGACTTACATGAAGATAAGCTTCGCCACCGACAAGGGTCTGGTGCGGCAGAACAACGAGGACAACTTCTACATCGACGGCAAGTACACCCACAGCTACGAAAAGAACGAGACCGACCACTACGTGGAGCTGACCCAGAGCGGGCATCTGTTTGCGCTGTTTGACGGCATGGGGGGAGAGGCTTTCGGAGAGACTGCGTCGGCGCTGGCGGCGCTGCAGTTACAGCGCTTTGCCGAGGACATCACCGACGGCGAGGTGTCCGACCTGCCCTACCACATGAACGAGTTCACGCGCTCGGCGAACAGTGCGATCTGCGATATGCTGAAAGACCGCAGCAACGCCCGCGGGGGGAGCACCTTTGCGGCGGTGTGTGTGAAAGAGGGCATGGCGTATCCCTTCTATCTGGGGGACAGCCGAATCTACATCTACGACGAGCAGGGGCTTTCGCAGATAACGGAAGACCAGACGCTGGCGATACGCAACATCAAAGCGGGGGTCTACACGGAAGAGGAAGCGAAGGACAGTCCCGACCACCACAAGCTGACGGGGTATCTGGGCGCGGACTATTCGGACATGGGTCTGGACAGTCGGGCGAGTATGCCGTTCCCGATGACGGACGGCATGGTGATACTGCTTTGCACGGACGGGCTGACGGATATGTGCACGTCGGAGGAGATCGCTGGGGTCCTGGAGACTCACGGGAACAATCCCGCGCGGGAGCTGGCTGACTTAGCGATCGAGAAGGGCGGGCATGATAACGTGACCTGCATTGTTGTTGAGACGAAAACGGAACTGCTGTAAAAAAAGCGCTGCCGCCCACAAGTGGGTGACAGCGTTTATCATTTTATCTTGTAATCTCCCCATACATATCCGGCCGCCTGTCACGGAAGACTCCCCACTCGAGACGCGCAGTGTCCGTCTCGGCGAGGTCGAGGTCTGCGGTGATCACACAGTCGCCCGAACGCTCCGCTGAGGCTATAAGCTCGCCTGTCTCGTCGGTGATGAATGACGAGCCGTAGAAGTTCAGCGCCGACTTCTGCCCGCCGTTTTCCTCGGTGGGCTCGACTTCTTCCAGTCCGTAACGGTTCGCGGCTATCACAGGGATGACGTTCGCCGCTGAGTGCCCCTGCATCGCTCGCCGCCAGCGGGGCATACTGTCGCATTCGAGTATCGGCTCGGAACCTATCGCCGTGGGGTACATCAGTATTTGCGCACCCATCAGCGCCATCGCACGCGCGGCTTCGGGGAACCACTGATCCCAGCATATCCCCACGCCGACACGCCCGAACTTAGTCTCCCACACCTTGAAACCCGTGTTTCCGGGGGTGAAGTAGAACTTCTCCTGATAGTAGTGGTCGTCGGGGATGTGGGTCTTGCGGTAGACGCCAAGCAGGCTGCCGTCGGCGTCGATGATCGCGATGGAGTTGTACAGCACGTTGCCGTCGCGCTCGTAAAAGCTTACCGGCAGCACCACCCGAAGCTCCGCCGCCAGCTTAGTAAAGTGGCGCACCGCGTCGTTCTCGGACACGGGCTTCGCGAAGGCGTAGTAGTCGTACCTGCGCTCCTGACAGAAATACTGCCGCTCGAAAAGCTCGGGGAGCAGGATTATGTTCGCGCCATTTTCCGCCGCTTGCCGCACCAGCTTGTCGGCGGTGGTTATATTCTCACTGACGTCGCGGCTGCACTTCATCTGCACCGCGGCGACTTTTATTTTTGCCATTCAGACTGCTCCTTTCGGTATCTGCTGGGTTATGCAGTGTATGTTGCCGCCGCCTAAGATTATCTCACGCGCGTCTATCGGTACTATGCGGCGGTCGGGACACCACGCCTGCATCAGCATCAGCGCCTGCAGGTCGGAGAGCTTGTTTTCGCCGCCGAACTGCGGCAGCAGCACCGCGCCGTTGGTGAAGTAGAAGTTGACGTAGCTCGCCGCCAGCTGCTCGCCCGCCTCGCGGACGTCCTCGCCTTCCTCGAACTCGTAGCGGGAAAGCTCCTCCTCCGTCACACGGACGGTGGGGTCGGGTATCGGCAGCTTGCGAATTTTCAGCTTCCTGCCCCGCGCGTCGGTGACGCTCTCCAGATAGTCAAGGCACGCTTTCGACAGCGGGTACTGACGGCTCACGGGACTGTCCGTCCACGCCAGCACCACCTCGCCGGGGCGCAGGAATGCGCAGACGTTGTCAACGTGCTCGTTGGTCTCGTCGTTGTATATGCCACGCGGCAGCCAGAGGACCTTCTCGCCGCCGAGGTAGCGGCAGAGCTCAGCTTCGATCTCTTCCTTGCTCATGTGGGGATTGCGCCCCGCACTCAGCAGACAGCTCTCGGTGACCATGAGCGTGCCCTCACCGTCGGAGTGCACCGAGCCGCCCTCGAGGGTGAAGTGCTGCGCGTCAAAGCAGTCGTACCCCAGCAGCCCGCAGAGCTCCGCCGCCAGAGCGTTGTCACGCTCCCAGTGGGCGTAGAGACCGTCCACCTCGCCGCCCCATGCGTTGAAGCGCCAGTCGATTCCGCGGACAGTCCTGCCGTCGGTGACGAAGGTAGGCGCAACATCACGCGCCCATGCGTCGTCGCTGTCGATGTCCACCAGCGTAACGTTTTCCGCGCCCGCCAGCATGGAAGCCGCCGCACCGCGGCTGCGTTCGTTGACGATGACGTACACCCGCTCGTCCTTTGCCGCCTCGGTTATCACCTGAGTGAACGCCCTCTGTGCGGGCTGAGGCTCGCGTCCCCACGAACCCGCGCGCTCGGGGAATATTATGACCGTAGCCTCGTGGGGCTCAAACTCTGCGGGCATACGGAATCCCTCGGGATATCCCGAAAGTATCATGACAATTTCTCCTTAAAATCCTCGTAGCCGAAGCTCTTCACCAGCTCGTAGCTGCCGTTCTCGTGAAGGATACCGATGTCGGGAAGCGGCATACCGTTGAAGGTGTTGTTCTTGACCATCGAGTATATCGCCATATCCTCAAAGCAGAGCCTGTCGCCGATGTCCAGCGGCTCGTCGAAGCTGTAGTCGCCGATGATGTCCCCCGCCAGACAGGTGCGGGAAGCGAGCCTGTAGGTGTACTCCTTCTCGCTGGGCTGACCGCTCATGAAAAGCGGCGGACGGTAGGGCATCTCCAGCACGTCGGGCATATGGCAGGCGGCGGAAGCGTCCAGTATGGCGATGTCCATGCCGTTGCGGACGATATCCATGACCTCCGTCACAAGATACCCCGCCCCGAGAGCGATAGCCTCGCCGGGTTCGAGGTAGACCTGCACGCCGTAGCTGTCCTGAAAATCCATGATGAGAATCTCAAGCAGTTCGATGTCGTAGTCCTCGCGGGTGATGTGATGGCCGCCGCCGAAATTCACCCACTTCATGCAGGATATGACGTCGCCGAACTTTTCCTCAAATGCCGCGAGGGTAGTCTCCAGCGCGTCGGCGCCCTGCTCGCAGAGGGTGTGAAAGTGCAGTCCGTCCAGATAGCCGAGGGCTTCGGGGTAAGCGAAGAGCTCGTCGGCGGTGACTCCCAGACGCGAGTTAGGTGCGCAGGGGTCGTAGATGGCTTCCTTCTGGGTGGAGCATTCGGGGTTGATGCGAAGTCCCACGCTGACCTTGGTACAGCTTCGGCGGTAGGTGAACAGCTGTCTCACCGAGTTGAAGACGATGTGGTCGCATATCCTGTTGAGGGCGGGTATCTCGTCGGGCTTGAAAGCTGGGGAGAATACGTGGACCTCGCCGTGGAACTCCTCGCGCCCCAGCCGCGCTTCGTAAAGACCGCTGGCGGTGGAGCCGTCGAGGTACTCTGCTATCATCGGGTACACCGAGTACATCGAGAAGGCTTTCTGCGCGAGAAGAATCTTACAGCCCGTCCTCTCGCGAACGCCCCGAAGTATCTCAAGATTATGTCTCAGCTTGGCTTCGTCGAGGACGTAGGCGGGGGTGGATATTTTCCCCAGCGCGGGGTGAATTATCTCACGCATATCAGTCTACCGTCACGGGGTTCTCGTCCACTACCCAGGGCAGACCGTACTCGTTGAGGGCTTCCATGTAAGGATCGGGGTCGAACTCCTCGACATTGAACACGCCGGGAGCGCGCCACTTGCCGCTTGCCACCATAGCGGTACCGATCATAGCAGGAACGCCTGTGGTGTAGCTTACAGCCTGAGCGCCTGTCTCCTTGTAGCATTCCTGATGGTCGCAGACGTTGTAGATATAAACGGTGCGTTCCTTGCCGTCCTTGATGCCCTTGAAGATGCATCCGATGTTAGTCTTGCCGACGGTGCGGGGACCCAGAGTAGCAGGGTCGGGGAGCAGAGCCTTTAAGAACTTGATAGGCACGATCTCGTGACCCTCGAAATGCACAGGCTCGGTGCCGAGCATACCTACGTTCTGCAGGCAGTTCATGTGGGTAAGGTAGCTCTGACCGAATGTCATGAAGAAGCGTATTCTCTTGACACCGGGGATATTCTTAGCCAGCGACTCGATCTCCTCGTGGTGGAGCAGGTACATATCCTTCTTGCCCACGCCTGCGAAGTTATACTCGCGCTTTATCTCCATAGGCTTAGTCTCGACCCAGTGGCCGTCCTCCCAGTAGGAGCCGTTAGCGGAGACCTCGCGCAGGTTTATCTCGGGGTTGAAGTTAGTCGCGAAGGGGTAGCCGTGGTCGCCGCCGTTGCAGTCGAGGATATCTATATAGTGTATCTCATCGAAGTAATGTTTCTGAGCGTAAGCGGTGAACACCTGAGTAACGCCGGGGTCGAAGCCGGTACCCAGCAGAGCGGTAAGACCCTTTCTCTTGAAGCGGTCGAAGTACGCCCACTGCCAGCTGTAATCGAAGTAAGCGGTGAAGCCTTCTTCCTGACAGCGCTTATCGTAAGCGGCGCGCCATGCAGGCTCGGTGATATCCTCGGGCTCGAAGTTTGCGGTATCTACGTAATTAGCGCCGCACTCAAGGCAAGCGTCCATGATAGTCAGATCCTGATAGGGGAGTGCCACGTTCAGCACGGTATGAGGCTTGAACTCCTTCATCAGCTCGATAAGCGAGTAAACGTTATCCGCGTCAACGGTAGCTGTAAACAGCTTTGCCTTAGTCTTATCCCTGAGCTTTTCAACGAGGTCAACGCACTTGGATTCGGTACGCGAAGCTATCATGATCTCGGTGAACACGGGATTCTGACAGCACTTGTGGATAGCGACAGTTGCTACACCGCCGCAGCCTATTACTAATAATTTCATAATTTTATCCTCCTGACTGTATTTAGTTTTATTGCCGCGTCAATTGGTTTGACGGTTATGGATTCTATTTTGGTTGCAGGTTGCAGGTTGCAGCCGAGTGGTCGTTGGACTCGATTCGCTTGCGCTCTCTCGCCCAATTAAAATCGGCATAT
>CAMVIL010000055.1 GCA_947167535.1 uncultured Ruminococcus sp.
GATCCTGAGCTGCTGCGCAAGCACGCGCATCGACGGAAGGGCGTCCCCCTCTTTGAGCGTGCCGCTCATGATCTGTGCCTTTACCTGCGAGTAGATCTGCTCGTAGATAGGCACGCCGTTTGCATTTGAAATAATAATGTCCATAATATAACTCCCGGGATTGTGTATACGCAATGTGTATATTCGATATATACATTATAGCAGATATATACACACTTGTCAACAGCATTTCGGCGACATTTTTAACAAATTTCACGCATCGGAGATATACAGTCTGCACAATTATTGTTTAATAGTCTTTGAAATCTGCAATTTTTAGTGACAAATTGTTCAAAAGGTGTTATAATAGTTGTGTATACAATTTTGCAGATAAGAGGAGTAATGTATATATGCTGGGTCTTGTGGTTGAAGGCGGCGCCAGCCGCACGGTGTATTCCTGCGGCGTGATGGAAGCGCTGATGGAGCAGAACATAAAGGCGGACTACTTTGTCGGCGTGTCGGCAGGTATCGCCTTTGGCGTGTCCTACTGCTCGTGGCAGAAGGACAGAAACAGAGAGCTGATAAACAATTTCTATGTGACCTCGAAGTATTCGGGGGTACATCACCTGCTCGACCCTCGCAACAGGAGCTTCTTTAATCTGGAGTATGATTTCCACGATATCACGAACAAGCATCTGTTCTTCGACTACGAAGCCTTCGCCGACTTCAAGGGCAAGTGCGTGTCGGTAATAACCGACTTGGAGACTGGCGAGGCAGTCTATCCCGATATGCCCCGCGGCGACAGGGATTTCACATATCTGAAGGCAAGCTGCGCGCTGCCGCTGCTCTTCCCGCCTATCGAGATAGACGGCAGAAAGTACATGGACGGCGGCATTGCCGACTCGATACCCTTCCGGCAGGCGCTGGACGAGGGCTGCGACAAAGTCATCGTAATTCTCACCCGCCAGCGCGGCTTCGTCAAGGCGGACGAAAAGGCGCAGCGTCTGATACTGCACACCTTCCGCGACTATCCCGCATTCTGCGAGCTGATAAAGTCCCGCGCCGACCGCTACAACAAGCAGCTGGAAGAGCTGACAAGACTCCGCAACGAGGGCAAGGTGTTTGTCTTCTACCCCAAAAAGGAACTGCTCATCAGCCGCACCGAGAAGGATATCGTCAAGCTGAACAGGCTCTACGATTACGGTTACAGGCACGGTATGTGGGCGCAGGACAGACTCAGAGAATATTTGGAGAGGTGAGACTATGCCGCTTCCGAAATGGCTCGACGAGCCGCTTGACAAGATTTATGCTGCGTTTCTTGACAGACCCGTCAAGAGACTGAGGTTTTACGTAAGCGAGATTGAAAGCCCGCGTCTGCCGCAGGAGTTTGACGGCATGAGGGTGATGCACCTTTCCGACCTGCACGCAAAGGACTACGGCCCGGGCTACCGCAGGCTGACAAGTGCCTGCCGCAGACACAAGCCGGATATAATAGTATTCACAGGAGATATTTTCAGCCGCAACGAGAGCATCCAGCGGATAATGACCCGCGTGCCGATGATGCGGGAGCTGGTCAGACTGGCACCCGTATACTATATCCCCGGCAACCACGAGGGCGACGCTCCCGAAAAGGCGGAGATACTCTACAAGACCCTGTCGGGCGTCGGAGTAAAGGTTCTGAGAAACGACCACACCCGCCTCACCCGCGGGGGAGAACATATCAATATCTACGGACTGGAACTGCCCCCCGCCTGCTACCGTGCGGCAGGAGGAAGCTTCAGGGATCTGAGGAAGCTGAGCGTCGGTGAGCTGGACGGACTGCTGGGCAGACCCGAAAGCGATGCGTTCAATCTTCTGCTGGCGCACTCGCCGATACAGTTCCCGCAGTACGCCGACTGGGGCGCCGACCTGACCATGTCGGGGCACGTCCACGGCGGCATAATCAGGATACTGGGGATAGGACTGCTCTCCCCCGAGCGCAGGTTCTTCCCTAAATATACAAAGGGCATCTACCGCCGCAGAAGCGGACGGGGCGAAGCCGTGCTGGAAGTTTCGGCAGGGCTCGGCAAATTCAGGATAAACAATCCCGAATCGGTACCGATATGTATACTAAGGAGGCAAAGAAAATGACAGATGAAAGCATAACAAAGACAGAAAATGCAGACATCAGACAGCGTATCGCAGATTATTTCGACCAGCACTTTGACGAGATACTCCGCGATCTTAACGAGATAATGTCTATCAACTCGGCATTCTCTCAGCCCGCCGAGGGCAAGCCTTTCGGAGAAGGCTCGGCGGCGGCTCTGGCTTGGGGCTCGGAAAAGGGCAGACAGCTGGGGCTCGAAGTCAAAAACTTCGACAACTACGCCATCTCTATGACAAGCGGCAGCGAGCCTGTGCTGGGCATACTCAGCCATCTGGACGTAGTCCCCGCTTCCGAAGAGGGCTGGCACTATCCTCCCTTCGCCTGCACAGTTGACGGCGACACCATCTACGGACGCGGCGCCATCGACGACAAGGGTCCCTCGGTGGCGGTGCTGTGGGCGGTCAGGGCGCTCAAAGAGCTGAACGTGCCGCTGAGCAAGGGTTTCCGCATCATCTTCGGCGGCAACGAGGAGCAGGGCTGCGAGGACATCGCCTACTACGAAAAGCAGGAGCCGTTCCCGCCGATGGTCTTCACCCCCGACGGGTCATTCCCCGTGCTCAACTGCGAGAAGGGCATGGTGCATCTGAACTTTTCAGCGCCCTTTGAGGATCACGACATCACCGAGATACGCGGCGGAAGCGTTATAAACGCCATCCCCGACAAGTGCAGGATAACATTCGCAGGAACCGACGGCACGACGCTGATGTACGGCGGAAAGTCGGCACACGGTTCTCGTCCTGAGAACGGCGTCAACGCCATCACCAAGTTCCTCGAGGCATATAAGAAGGACTGCGGCAAGAGCCCGCAGCTGTGCGCACTCAGGAGAATGTTCCCCCACGGCGAGTACGACGGTGAGGCGCTGGGGCTGGGCTTCGAGGACGAAGTCTCGGGCAGGATGACCTGTGCGCTGACAATGCTCTACACCGACGGCGACAGACTGCGGGGCGGCATCGACATACGCTTCCCCATCGACCGCAGCTACGACGAGATAAGCGGGACAGTGATACAGGAACTGAAAAGCTCCGGCTTCAGCATCGACGACTGCAGCGGCATGGAGCCGCACCACGTCCCCGCCGACTCCCCCTTCGTGCAGACGCTTCTCGAGGTCTACGAGGACGTCAAGGGCGAGCGCGGAGAGCCCATCGCCGAGGGCGGCATCACCTACGTCCACAACACCGAGGGCGGCGTAGCATTCGGCGCGGAGTTCCCGTGGGAGAACAACAATATGCACGGCGTCGACGAGCACATCTCCATCGAGACGTTCAAGCTCAACCTCAATATGTACGCAAACGCCATCGCGCGGATATGCAGGTAAAAAAACGTCACAACTCACAAACTAACATAAGCGCATTTGTGCAGATATCCAATTATTCTCAGAAAGTGTTACACCACGGCGCTTTCTTTTGAATGTATTTAGTGAAAGCCAATACGGCTTAAATACATACAAAGGAGATATTATCATGAATACGAAAAGAACTATCTGTCTGCTTGCAGCACTTGCTCTGGCAGCAAACACTATGCCTGCGGCGGTGTACGCCGACACTCCGTCGGTCATATACGGAAGCGAAGCGGTCTTTGCGGACGGATTCGCTTTTGAGGAGAACGAGTCGGGCTACACCGTTGTCGGATTCGATACCGTCGGCGCGGACGCGGTAATTCCCGAGGAGTACAACGGCAAGCCTGTCAACGCCATAGCCGACGGCGCTCTGTTCGACCTCAGAGCCGACAGCCTCACCGTACCCAATTCGGTAGTGACGCTGGGCGACAAGTGTCTGCCCGAGAACGGCACTCTTATAAAGGTAGGCCGGATCTCGGCGGCAGGCGATTATCTTTTTTCCGGATTCACAATAATGAGCGTCTCCCCCGAGACGCGGTTTAGCTACTTCGACCTCACCGACATCTCTCAGACTTCGGTGGATTTTCCCGGCGTCTGCTCGGGAAGACCGCCGCTGGTGTTTGATTACGACGGCACCGACCACAAGCAGTTTTTCTACGACCATCTCTATAACGGCACCGTTCTGCTCAGAGAGGGCACCGATTACACCGTCTCATACACGGACACCACGAACGTCGGCAAGGGTCACAAGGCGTTCACAGGCATCGGGGACTACTCGGGCGTGTTCTACGACGGCATAACCATAAACCCCGCCGATATCAAGTGGGCGTACATCGTCGTCAAGAGCAGGCACGCCTACACCGGCAAGGCCATCAGACCCGATGTCACCGTAAAGCTCAAGGGAATGAAGCTCAGACAAGGCACCGACTGCACCATCACCTACACGAACAACAAGAACCCCGGCAAGGCATACGCCGTCATCACGGGCAAGGGCAACTTCACAAACACCACCAAAGCCGACTTTATCATAGTGCCGAAGAAGTCTTCGGTAGCAAAGAAAAAGGCTCTGGGCGGCGGAAAGATCAAGGTCTCCGTAAAGAAAGACAAGCTGGCTTCGGGCTACGATATTCAGGTCTCTTCCAGCAAGAAATTCACCAAGAAGACCACCGTCAGAGCGGTGCTTGGCAAGAACTCCAAGACCTCGAAGACCTTCACAAAGCTCACGGCAGGCAGGACCTACTACATCAGGTCCCGTGCCTTTATCAGGATAAAAGGCACAAGATACTTCGGCGCATACAGCAAGGCGACCAAAATCAAATGCAGATAAACACCTCCCCTCTTTTTCCCTCCGTGCGGCAGATCGCCGTTCGGGGGGATTTTTTCAAAAAATCCAATAATTTTTCAGTTTACCTATTGAATTTTTTGTTTAAATGTGCTATAATGATAATAACTTGTAAAACAAGGGGGTAATTGTATTGAAAACTATCCGCACCAGAATACTGATCTCAATGCTGGCACTCGTGTTTATCGTGACCTGCCTGCTTACAGCTACATATTTATGGTACTTCACAGGAAACAGCGCTGCGAATCTAGCAGCTAACAACGAGCTCCTCGCCAAAGAGGCTTCGCTTAATTTTGACTACATGGTAGACTCTTACGTCAAGAGCGTTTCTCAGCTTGTGACCAGCGAGTCCTTCTCCACGTCGACCGACAACAGCGACCGCATAAAGCAGTTTACCGACCGCTATTACAGCGACACGATGTCTACCTCCTTCGGTATAGCTTCGAGCGAGGGCAAGCTGCTGGAGTCAAGCTCCTCGGGCTGCGCGGACGTCATCACCGACAGCGACGTCAATACCGCTGCCACCCGCTTTGACGCCACCGTCACAAAGCTCGTTGAGATAGACGGCAAATACTATTTCAGCGTGCTGATGCCGATACCGCTGACAGAGACCAACACCACGAGAAATATCGCCGCTGCAGTCATCTGCTGCGACAGCATCGCAAAGTCTCTCGACCACCTCAGCGACAATACTTCCAACGTTGGTTATGTCATTGACAGAAACGGACTCATTCTCTTTACTACGGGCTCCACCGCCGCACCTGCCGGTCAGAGACCCATCGAGCTTTCCGAGACCGACAAGAATTACGAAAGCATCGCCGCTACTTTCAAGACCGCCATCAACGGCAAGAGCGGCTCCTATAACTACAAGATCAACGGCACAAGATTCACCGCAGGCTTCTATCCCGCAAGCCACTTCAACGTAATGATAATAGTATCTACCCCCACCGCTGCGGGCGTGTTTGAGCTGGGCTCGGGTTCTATGAAGATCATAGCAGTCTTCCTCATCGCAGTTATCACAGGTACGGTAGTATTCTCGCTGCTGTTTGCAAAGCGCATCTCCAAGCCCATCGTGGCTTCGACAAACCGTCTGCGCGCACTTTCCAACGGCGATATCTCAACAAGAGTTGACGTGTGGTATTCCAGCGACGAGCTGGGCGTGCTTTCAAACTCCCTTGAAGAGACGGTAGTTAATCTGCGTCAGTATATCAACCTTATCCAGATAGCTCTCCAGCAGATAGCCGACGGAAACCTCAGCCACCGCATGGAAGGCAACTTCAAGGGTGACTTCAAGAAGATCAAGGACACCTTCAACGAGATCTTCGAGTCGCTGACCGTGACCTTCGACTCCATCAACAACTCCGCAGAGCAGGTTACTTCGGGTGCGGTTATGGTATCCAATTCCGCTCAGGCGCTGTCTCAGGGTGCCACCGAGCAGGCCAGCGCCATTGAGGAGCTTTCCGCTACTCTTAACGGCGTCTCCGATCAGGTCATCCAGAACTCCAAGAGCGCGAGGGACGCTTACAAGATAGTAAAGGAAAACCCCCCGGCCATGAAGGGCTGCAACGAAGATATGCGCAACATGCTGCTGGCTATGAAGATGATCACCGAGACTTCTGACGAGATCCAGACGATCCTGAAGGTCATCGACGACATCTCCTTCCAGACTAACATCCTCGCGCTCAATGCGGCTGTTGAGGCTGCACGAGAGGGCTCCAAGGGATTCGGCGTCGTAGCTGACGAAGTAAGACAGCTCGCCGCCCGCTCCGCAGAGGCTGCCAAGCAGACTGCGGCTCTGATAAAGAAGTCTTCCAACGCCGTTGCGAACGGTACCACCATCGCCGAGTGTACAGCTCAGTCGCTGGACGCGCTGGCTAAGGACTCCGAACGTATAAGTGAGCTCATCAAGAACATAGCAGACGCTTCCGCAGAACAGTCCGAGGCTATCATGCAGATCAACACAGGCGTTGACCAGATCTCGGCAGTCGTTTCGGCTAACACAGCTTCCGCTGTGGGCTCGGCTTCTGCAAGTGAGGAGCTGTCCAGCCAGTCGCTGATACTCAAAAACATGATCGCGAGATTCCGTCTCACCAACGAGGATTCCCGCAAAAACGACTTCGACGACGACGATGACGATATCATCCCTTCCGCCGAGCCCGACGACGAACCGACTATCCGCGACGAGGACGACGGTCTCGATCTGACCAAGCTCAAGGTCGAGGAGATGATCAGCGGTCTCGACGACGACGACGAAAAGTACTAAGTCGCCATCGGCTGTGCAGTTTTACATGAAAAAATACTCCCCACCATTTCGGTGGGGAGAATCATATCCGTAAGGAGGAAACTATAATGAAAAGACGTATCGGTATACTGACCAGCGGCGGCGACTGCCCCGGTCTGAACGCAACTATCCCGAGGACCTGACGGCGCTCGAAACGCTCAAGCTCAATGACAACCAGTTGTGCGAC